>QIGP01000137.1 GCA_003228965.1 Gammaproteobacteria bacterium | reverse complement strand
CGCTAAACGGGGCTTTTTCTAAACCATTCCAGTCGAAATTAATTGACTGGCAAAGCTCTACGCAGCGCGTCGTCGACCAATAATACCAAACAGGCCAAGTGCTGCCATGAACAACGGCAGCGCAGCCGGTAACGGCACTTGTGTTAATTGCTCGTACGCCAGCTCACCGATGAGTTGGTGAATCCGAGCTGTTGGGTGGATGCCGTCAAAAAACAAATAGGAATCCGGATCCAAACAATCTACAGACCCGACTTCAACACCTACACAGGCCTCTGTGGCATTGCTAAAACCAAACGCAGCAGGGTCGCTGATTACATCATTAAAAAGTCCAAATAAGTCGAACGAAATAATGTTCACACCCAACGTCGCTTCCAAATTTGCAATCTCTGCCGCCAAATTGGCGTTATGAGCTGCGGCTGCGGCGCTAATCACTGCGGAAGAACCGCCAGGAGCCAGGCCTGCAAGAGCTTCAGGTGTCAAACCAATATCCGGAAGATTAGGCACAAAGAAGTTAGTTGCTCCGGCAGTTGCCAGGTCCATAATCATCTGCGCCATGCTCGATGCAGAGTTAGCCGCATCGTTATCGCGTACATCGTTACCACCACCAAAAACAACGTAAAGTGCGCTTGGATCAGCAATGCCACCGGTGTCACTTAGATAAAAATTTAACTGATCAGGTAACGAAGGTACCAGATCAGCAACATCTTCTACGGCACGGGCACCACCAAATGCGTAGTTAGTACCACCAGCAACAGAGTTATCCAGTGGCAAACCCATTAGACCAGCCAAATGTTCGACCCATACAAGACCCGCCGAACCGTCTGTGTAATTGCTGGTGAAACGTCCCTCAGTGTAGGGAGCGTTAGGACCGAAAACACCACCGAACAAATCGAAAATGTTGCCCGAATCGGACAAACTGTCGCCAAATACGACCAGGCTGTTGTAACTTGTCGCGTGAGCCGTAGTAGCACCCATGCTAAGTCCAATTACAATCATCCCCGTGACTAACAGGCGACGTAAAGAAGAAACCAAAACCATAACCCCTCCAGCGATATCAAGTGAAGCCCAAAGACTTCTGAAAAAACGGTGCGACTCTGTTTCTGGTAGTTCGCCTGTCAAGGCAGACTTAATAACCACCTGTTCGCTTCCGCATATAGAGCACCAACGGTGCGTCTGTCGTATCAGTGTAATGCAAAGCATAGGAAAAAGGCCGAATTTGCCATAACACGGTCATCGTGCTCTGACTCAAGCACTCCCTCAAGCCCACATTCATACAGTCCACATTTCTCAAGACTCACGATCAAAACCGTGGGCTTTATTCAGCCATGACCAACTGCTCGCTCAACGAATTCGCTGTTTCGCCATTTGGCTCCCCAAAGTCGAAAGTGGATTAATTACAATTTTCTTTTTTTATCAGCAACTTGTATATCTTTCACTCAACGCCCGCGAAGGTTAGACTTAAGCTGTGTACAAGTCTCCCACAGCGTTTTCGCGCCGCATTAAACCCAATTTCCTGCCAATTGCGGCTTTGCTCGCCCTGATTGCAGGGCTACTTGTATATCTGCTCGCGAGGCCAGCGCCTCCCGAACTAATCCAGTCCGTGCTTACGGTGCTTGGTGTCAATGCGCAGTCCAGCGCCCTGATTTCACCACCTTTTGCTTTTCAGCTACCTTCGTTCTTTCACATGCTCGCGCTAATGCTCGTGGCAGCTGCGCTCACAAGCGGTCAGCCGCGCCTGCGTGCAGTGGCCCTTACGATCACGTTCGTTCTTGGGTTAGCAATGGAATTAGTGCAGCATCCTGCGGTCACAAACACAGTGAGCGCCTGCACCGCTGCGCCCTGCTCCTGGTTGCCGGGGTTTAAGCCTTACGCTCGCACAGGAACGTTTGATCCACTCGATATTTACGCCATTGCCGTTGCCGCACTGGTCGCTATAGTCATCATCGCGCTTTTACCGCCAGGTCGAAACCACGACTTGTAGATAAGGATTTAATTTCATGACGCAACGCACTTCCCGTACCTGGTATTCCCTGCTCGCCCTATGGCTAATTGGCCTGCTTTTAGCGACAGGCAGCAAGGTAGACGATCGAGACGAAGAAGAACCGGTGGATCCCGTCACCGTCGCTTTTGTAGTAACGGGTAACGGTGATGTGACGTTAGAAAACGGTGACACTATTGACACAGTATCCAGCCTCATGGTCAGCGGCAGTTTTGTAAAAGGCGGCAACGCCGCTATTACACTGCGCGAAGTTCCGGTCACTCTGGACACGACGACCACGTTCAACCTGGGAGTTGTCCCGACCGACGGTGACAACCTGTTAGACGGGAGCCTCGAAGTCAACATCACTCAGGACCTCGAGTTCGGCCTCGATCGACTACCTACCTCAGGCGAACTATCTCTACTGCGAGACGGTACAACGACTTTAATTACGTTTAACGGAGACTCAAACAACGTCGCAGTCGCCGTGGGAAACGACACGCCAATCTCTCTGTCGTTCGACAATTTACGCAGTTACTTCAGCGACCAGGATCAATCCCTCGATGAGCGCTTCGCTTCCAAGGCCTATCGGGCACTCGAATCGATTTGGCTGATCAGCCGATTTAGTGAAACGGCTCAACTAGCCATTACCGATAACCTCGACACATTAGAATCCATGGGCCGTAACTCAGCGCTCAGCCTGACATGCGGCAATACCACCGGCACTCCGTCACCTTCTTACAGCGTAACGTGGACTGTTGACCCCGCAGGAACCGGGTTGGGTCAACCTGGTAACGGCGACACCTTTGAAATGTCGTGGCTCAACTGCCTGTTTAGCGACGACAACCGTTACCTGCAAAGTGGTTTTCGTATTGCGAATTATCAGCTTGAAAATGACGTCGCACCAAGAAACATGTCCTACTCGGCTATATTAAATTCCACTTTAATTTCGGAAGAAGCTCTCGACACAACTACATCTTCACCTTCTCTAACTAACGGCCGAGTGGACGGAACACTGTTAGTTAGCGCCACAGAAGGCGCGGCCGTGACCACTACAAACTAGCTCTGGTAATAAAAATTTAACACCCGTATTTTTCTTTGCGTAACTTGGCCGCTTGACCTGCCCAGTTGTCTCGATTAATGCGATCGGGAAAGGTATTAATATGAGACGCGACCCAGTCGATGTCTTTTTCGGTCAACGACGCAACCTGTCGGAACAGATATATACCCAGTCCGTTCATGGTCTTTTCCATGACAGGTCCAACACCCCACATTTTCTTTAAGTCATCCTTCTCGGAAGGTACTTCGTCGAGCAACCAGTCGGGTTTTTCAAACGCCGTAGTAGACACTGGTGCCGGCTTCTTGCGAGTGGTTTTTCTCGCCGTGGTTATTTTAGGCAAGGCCAATATTCTGTCGTGCTCGTTTTTAAGTGTTTCAAAACGCGCACGCCAGTCACCGACCAACTCACGCTGTTCATTGCACTCCTGATGCTCAAGGGCAAACTCGCTATCTCGCTGTTCTAGAGTACGACGAAGTATGACAATTTCTTCAGCCGCCTGATTCGCGCTAGCCACGCGCTGTTCCAGCTCAGTGATTTGAATTTTGTATTGGCGCATCTCAGACGACGTTACTCGCTCATTGTCTTCAAGCCGCTGTTGCATTTCAGATTGTTTATTATGGCCCGCCTGTGCATCTCGTTTGGCATCCGCCAGTTCGTGACGCAGCTTTTGCAGATCTCGCAGAGCCTCTTCGGCCAGCAACGTCTGGTTGGAGTATTGAGCTTTGAGCGTGTCGTGTTCGCTGTGCCAATGCTCGGTCTGCTGCTTAGATTCTTTAGCTGCCGCCTCATGAGCGTGTATATTATTCTCAAGTTGCTGAGCCTGACTACGCCACTCGGTGAATTCTTCGCGTGCTTCTCGCGCTCGCAACCGGGCACCTTCGAGCTCCTGGTTTAGCGTTTGGTACCGCTCGGTGCTCTGCGCATTGGCCGCCTCTAGTTCAACACACTTTGAGGTTAACTCAGAGTAATTACTCTCTACCTGGGTCAACGACTCGGTACGCGATCGCAAGGTCTGCTCCAATTCGTTCTTGCGCACCTCAGCTTGAGCCAGGCGACTATCGTACTCGCCCGATTCCTCGCCCAGTCTGTCCACTTGTTGTTTGAGATCAACCGCGTGTTCACCCTGTTCACGAAATTTCTGTAGCTGTTCGTTAGTCTGTTGTGCTTGAACTCGTAGCGAATCCAGCTCTATACTTTGCTCATTTAAACGGTCGTTCAATTTTTGTTCCCGTGCTCCGAACTTACTGGAATCCGATTTGACCTCTTTTAGTTTGTTGGAAGCACCCTCCAGTTGTGCCGCCGTGGACACGTGTTTCTGCTCAAGCCGGGTATAGCGGCTGCCTAAGCTCGATAGCTCTTGCCTCAACTTTGTGACACGCTGTTCGGAAGCGTCCAGTTTTTCGTTGTCGTGATTGGCAGAACCTGCCTGGTCATCAAATAATGTTTGCTGCTGGAGGTTAGCCTCACTAACACTATCAAGTTCTTCTTGAATACTGACGGCGCGAGCATTCGCTTCGTTGTGCCTGGTACGCAGTTGTTCCAACTCTCTATTGAGGTTTCCTGTCTCGTAGCGACTGATCTCCAAATCACCCTGAAGCTTTGTCAGTTTTTTAACATCGACGTTTGACGTCTCAAGACCTCCTATCGTGGCTTTAAGTTTATGCTCCAGTGTTTTAATCGTCACTTTATGGGATTCAATAGTCGATTCGAGCGCGTTAATAATGTCGCTACGCTCGGCTAATGATCTTTCCATCGTAGGAACCTGGTGCCGGTGTTCATCAACTTCAGAAGTCAATTTTGCTATTCGGGAGTCTCTGTCTTGCTCCGTCTGACGCAAACGGGAAAGCCAGGATTGCTCGCTGCTCGCATTCATGCGTCGAAAACTTGAACGTAGCCAAAAATAGGTCAGTAAGCCTCCCAGTAAGAGCGCAATGGCCAAACACATTCCGATGACGCTGATTAAATAACCCAAATTACCCATTTCACCCATGTCAGTTCCCTGTAATAACGAACTCAATGCGCCGATTGCGCGCTCGTCCGTCTCGTGTTGCGTTATCGGCGCGCGGCTGCAATTCTCCGTAGCCACGCGCTCTGAGTCGAGCGACAGTAATGCCTTCGTCGATCAGGTGGTCTTGCACGGCCCGTGCTCTTCGTTCACTGAGCCTTAAATTACCTTGCTCATCGCCGTCGGAGTCGGTGTGTCCCTGAATTTCAACAACCATGCCTTCACAGCTTGCGATGATATCTGCCAGTTCTTCAAGCAACGGATAACTGTCGACGGAAATGGATGTGCTACCGGTATCAAATCGGATCGAAGAAGATTCGAGCCTTGTATTTATGGAGGCCTGGCAGTTGTCAATCACATTGTTTGCAGGGGTAAGAATCGCCACGTCAAGTCGCTGGGTAAACGCGTCACCCGCCACCCGGGCTAAAACTTCAGCCGCACTTTCTTTTCGACCCTGAGATGTCACTGATCCAACCAAAGACAAGTGGGTACCCCGAATATCGAGTTTGCCACTTGAAAAACCGGCCAGCTGTTCCAACAAATCACGCAACATTGGCGTCCATAATTCTGGAGTCGAGGACACTTCTTCCAGTTGGTCTATAACACGTCTTTGCGCAAACGCACGACGAGCTGCGCCAACAATTGAAGCCCGCATTGCCGCGTCGCGTACCATTCCGGTTAATTCCACCTGAACTTTATCTGCCAATGCTGAAAAGCGGTGCTGGCCTGCCTGCAATACGACTGGAGCCACCGACAGCTCGCTCATCTCGTCTTTGGCATCGAATACTCCATACACACCTGAAACGGTGTTCAACGCTTTTTGGCGTACGCTGCTGCTTTCAACTACTCCCCCGAGTACAACGTTCAACCCGTCGATTCGTTTAATCGTTACGTTGCTTAGATCTGCGTCGTTCAATGCAAGGCGGGAGCGAGTTGTGAGGTCCTGCTCGATCAGCGGCACGTGATGACGAATACACAGCACCGACAGAATGACCAGTATCACAAGCGCCGCCAATAAATAGGCCACTGAACGCGCCATCTAGTGTGCGACCACTCGTAATTCACAGCGGCCGAAACAAGACACGCTAGCCTCAATGCTCTTCAACGCTCCGGAAGGCGGACCTGGTGCCTTCAATCGGGCGTACAAAAGAACGCCGCCGGTAACTGGCGAATGGGGCGAAATAGACGTGAGCGTAGCGATAGGCATTCCAGGTGTGATTAGAAAGTGTCTCGGCTGTGTTGTTCTGTTCAAACGTTACTTGGTATTCGTCTACTAGAAAACTGTGATGCGTCCAGTCGACTACGCTGCACTGTTTCTACCCAGTAGACAGTGAGCCACAGTGGTCATGTCCAGAACTGTATATTTATCGGATGTTCGGTTTCTAATCCATTGATATCCGTCAGTTTTGCGCGTTTCAAAACGCTTTCAAACGAGACTATTCTTAGACTTGATCTGGCCATAAAACACATCCTGTTAAAATATATATGGATTCTGCCAAACTAATCAATGTTTTCGTATTTTCATAACTAAAAATGAGAACCAGTTAACAGTTTTGAAAGAATATGTGGCCTATAATTGCCATCATAAGTAATAGCCAAGGACGCTGGGGGCATGGATCACAATCAAAAACGTGAAGACAATCATCTTTCTTCGCAAGACATCACTGAGATCCCCACGGATGCGCAACTCCCCGAATGGCACCCTTTTGCGGTGTGGCAAACCCAGATCAGAAACGAACAAACTTCAAAAACCCGCACACACCCTGTGCTGCGGTCAGTAACACCATAAAAGCGCAGCCTCATTTCCGGGCATTTATCTTCGCACACACCGTTGTATTGACCTCAATTTACGCATAGCGAATTAAGACCAGTTGATTTTGACGCACCGTTCCAGGAAGACGAGTAGATTCGTCTAAAAATCGAGCAGCGCGGCTCCCCAGGTAAAACCTCCGCCAAACGCTTCAAGCAGCACAGTATCCCCAGGTTTTATGCGCCCGTCACGAACCCCCACATCAAGCGCCAACGGCACAGAGGCTGCCGACGTGTTGCCATGGTCCTGCACGGTTTGAATGACCTTCTCCATGGGCATATCAAGCATCTTCGCCGCCGCCTGAATAATTCGAATATTCGCCTGATGCGGCACCAGCCACGTTAAATCTTCTTTAGTCATATTGTTGTGTTCAAGCGCTGTCTTGGCAATTCGTCCAAGCGTGCGTACCGCTACCTTGAAGACTTCATTGCCCTTCATTTGTACGAAATCGTTGCCGCTTTTAAGATTATCGAAACCGTTAGAAATTCCGGACTCTAAAAACAACAAATCTTTGTACTTGCCGTTTGCCGACAAATGCGTTGACCTGATCCCCGGAGTCTCGGAAGGCTTGATGATAACGGCCCCTGCTCCGTCGCCAAACAGCACACTCGTGCCCCGGTCAGTCCAATCGACAATAGAGGACAGTGTTTCGCTACCGACTACCAAAGCACATTTCGAACTTCCGGTCGTCACAAACTTGTCGGCCACGGAGAGCGCGTAGATGAACCCCGTGCACGCCGCCTCAAGACTTAAGGCAGGACATTCACCAGCGCCCAGTCTCTCTTGCAACAGACACCCCATATTAGGAAACACCTGGTTCGGAGTAGTCGTACCTACGATGATGAAATCGATGTCTGACGCAACCACTGCGGCCATATCCATGGCGTTGCGGGCAGCCCCTTCGGCTAGATCGAGATTAGTCTCTCCATCGCTAACCAGATAGCGTTGCTTAATGCCCGTTCGAGTAACTATCCACTCGTCGCTTGTATCGACTGTTTTGGCAAGTTCGGCATTGGTGACAACACGCTTGGGCAGTTGGCTGCCGGTACCGGCAATTTTGCTGTACATAGTGGATATCCGAAATAGCTACTTTCGTGAAGAATCCTGCCTGAGTTGGCTTCGTTTGGCCAGCACTTGACCGCATATTCTGCCTGTACAGCGACCGCAATTACGAGGCGACGGTAAGAATATCAAGGAGTGACGACGGATGGAAAATATACTTGAGACAGGAGCAGACTAAATATCGCTAACGACTGACAGCCCGAACGCGTTGCTTACTGGCTCTGAAGCTTCGCAATACCGGCCGCGATTTTGGACGGTAAATCGGCCCTGGCCTCTACCATTGCTGTGTTGATTGCGTGACTCAATGCCACTGCATCGGCGCCGCCGTGTGATTTAATCACAACGTGTCGCAGCCCCACCAAACTGGCTCCGTTGTGAGCGCGTGGATCCAGTCCCGCTACGCCTGTAGCTTCAGGCGACATTCTACTTGCAATATAGCGCGAGAAACCTTCCATCGTTTTGAGCGCAATGTTTCCAGCAAACCCGTCGCTCACAACCACATCTACGTCAGCGGAAAAAAGCTGGTTAGCTTCGCAAAACCCAATGTAGTTTAGTGACGATTCGCGAAGTATGTTGTCGGCTTCCTGAAGCACTTCGTGTCCCTTACCGGCCTCGACTCCAATATTTAGCAATCCCACAGCGGGCGTCTCAACGCTGTAATCGGTACTGGCAACAATGCTGCCCATAACCGCAAACTCGGTGAGCATGCTGGCTGTACACTGGGTGTTGGCCCCGACGTCCAACATGATAGTGACACCATTCGCCGCCGGAATCGGTGTCAGTAGTGCAGGTCGACGTAAACCGTCGATCGTTTTGAGAACATACTTGGACGTCGCAACAAGCGCACCTGTGTTACCGGAACTTACACAAGCTTGCGCACGAGTGTCTTTCACAGCCTCTATCGCCAAACGCATGGAAGATTCGGCCCCGTTGCGCAGAGCATCCTTGGGCGAATCGGTCATGGCAATGACAGTGGCGGCTGGAAGAACAGAAGTTCGTTCACTAATGTCGATAGGAAGTTCGCTCAGGAAAAGGCGAATTTCGGATTCGTCACCCACCAGGAGCAGGTGCAATTTGGGAGCGTTCTCCAACGCAAGACGCGCACCCTCAAGCGCAGACCGCGGCCCTAAGTCCGCGCCCATTACGTCGAGTGCTATCTTGATTGGAGCTGGCATAGATGCCGCGAGAGAGCAGTTGGCGGGTGGTCGCTAGTGCGACCTGTTCGTTGCCCGTTGGAACACAGCAGCAAACCGGCTACTGCGCTTACTCTTCGTCTTGCTCAGGTGCAGCAGTCGTAATCACTTTACGTCCGCGGTAGTAGCCGTCTGGGCTAATACGGTGACGCAAATGCGTTTCACCACTGGTAGGGTCGATCGACAGCGTCGGCTTATTCAAGGCGTCGTGTGAACGTCGCATGCCGCGGCGTGAAGGTGTTGTTCGGCTTTTTTGTACAGCCATGGTCTTGCTCCAAAGTGTTTCCGAAACGATCAGAAGTTATTGCTTTGATAATAAATCTTTCAATCCGTCAAACGGCGTAACCGCATCTGGTACATGTTCTTCGTCGCTTGCTACGTAGCTATTGCCTAGCTCTCCACCACACTGGTCGTCAGCATGTTTAGCAAACAATGGAATGCTCAACTGAAGGTCATCTTCAACCCAGTCGAGCAAACGCAATTCTATTTCGTGGGCCTTGAAGTTCTCGTCTGTGCCCTGCAGGTCTTCTGGCAACCGCCACTCTACAGGCACCGCAATTTCAAGCGGCAGTCCTTCAAGACAACGCTGACACTGCGTCAGTACGTTAGCCGTAATCTGTCCGGTTATGCGAACTTTGAGTGAATCTTCTGCCGTCACGTTAAGCTCACAATGCACCAGTGCATCGTCAAGCTGGTCAACGGCGAGCGCCTCGACAAATCTAGGCAGCTCCTTCACACTCAAGCTCTCTTCGACCGGCGCAGTCAATGTAGCAAGCTCAGCAAGCGAGTAGTTACGTTTTAGGCGACCGTTCATAAGGCGCGTATAATATTTACAGGCACCCGGCATGTCAAAGGTAAATCCCTCTTTTTCCTCTGGAATCGACATAACCCTGGGGCCCATTTTAGCCTCAACTTCCAGGTTTCGTGCCGCTCAGCTCGGCCAATTGTGCCTGCCGTTTGATGCCGTCAGCCCCAAGGTTGGCGAAACCCCACTAAAATCAGAGAGTCCCGAGGACCTGGTGACCAGACTTGGGCGCGCCAAAGCACTGTCAGTGGCCGCCCAACACCCAAATCGCGTCGTTATTGGCGGCGATCAAATCGCCCTTTTTGACGGAAAAATTCTAGGAAAACCAGGCACTGCGGCCAAGGCCGAAGAGCAATTGGGGCAGTTTGCGGGAAATCGGGTAACTTTTTTGACGCACTGCACAGTGACCGCCAACGGCGGACTCAGCCAATGGCACCACACCGATACGACCTATGTGCATTTTCGCAAGCTTTCCCGCGAACAAATCCGGCGCTATGTGGCTACTGAAAATCCGCTCGACTGCGCAGGCGCTTTCAAAATAGAACGACTGGGTGTCAGCCTGTTTAGCCGGGTCGTTTGTGAAGATCCATCGGCACTTGTCGGTCTACCGCTCATATTTGTGAGCAGGGCTCTGCGCCACTACGGATTCGAGCTTCCCTGAATCCGTGTCGCTCAAATACCGTAGTCAATAAAGGACAGGGCCAGCGCGCGATGATTACCGCACGTACGGCTAACGATTTATCGCCGGTAGCATAGCCTGTCAATCAACTTGGTGAACTCTGAACCCAAGGGCGCATCGAACTGCACCGGATTCCCCTCCGGATACTCAAAGGACAAACTCGACGCGTGAAGGCACAGCCGCTTAACTTTCAGTTTCTTGCTGAAATCTTCAAGGTCTTCGTCGCCGTAACGATCGTCGCCTAAAACCGGATAGCCAAGGTGTGCGCAGTGGACACGAATCTGATGTGTGCGTCCTGTGTGCAACGTCGCACGTAAAAACGACACGCCTGAAAAGTGATCGAGAAATTCGAAATCGGTGCGGCAATATTTGCCGTGCGGATGCGGCATTACATAACGTTCACCGCTGCGTCGTTCTTCTGTTTTAAGGGGCACTTCGCAAATGTGGCGCCCGTGGTGCCAGTGCCCTTTGACCAACATCAGATAATTCTTGCCCACTTCGTCTTCACGAATTTGACGGTGCATCTCTCGTAAGAACGCGCGTTTGCGCGCAATCAAAAGACAGCCGCTTGTAGAACGATCTAACCGATGCACAAGCTCAAGGTAGTGCTCAGCTGGCAAAGCCTGACGTAGAGTCTCAATCACACCCAGCGATATCCCGCTGCCTCCATGAACGGCCCATCCTGAGGGCTTGTTAAGTACGTAGTACGCCTTGTGCTTTTCAATGATTGAATCAAGCAGGCTTTGGCGCGCCTTGGAACCTGCGGTAACTTTGTTCTTGGAAGGCACCCGCAATGGAGGCACCCGGACTATATCGTCGGTTTTGAGCCGATAGCTTGCGGCTATGCGGCCTTTATTGATCCGCACCTCGCCAGAGCGTATGGCCCGGTAGATGCGCGACCTGGGCACTCCCGGGGCGAGAGACAAAAGGTAGTTATCCAACCTTCTGCCTGCCTCATCGGCCTCAACGGTCTTGAATTGGACAGTATCAGTCGGTTTCCGCGACTTTTCCGGGTCAGTTGTTTCAGGGTTTTCCATGCCTAACTCATTGAAGCTCAAGGTCGTTATTGCTATAGTTCGCGCGTGACTATATTGTCAAACAAATGCCTTACATTCATAAGGCTAATATTTTCCGGGTTAGGGGTACAGCACTACCAGCTTATCGGCTGGTTTACTGCGCTTACCGCGGACGCACGCCAGTGGCTGCGCCGCGCACCTCGCCCAACAGGTTTATTTAATCGAGTCGGTTGGAACCGAATCGAGCGCATCCCATCGGGATGCCGTGGAAGGCTGCCTCTTAACCTGGCCGCCTCTGCGAGCACCATACAGATTTCAATTCCCGCGTGCTGTACTTTTACTCGCCGCGGTAATTCTCTTTTCGAGTACCCACCCGCCTGGCCGCGTATGCGCAAGTCGGGGAGCTATCTGTCCGGATCTCCACCCACTCCGCTTTGATTTCTCCAATCGCCTTGACCACAAGAGCAAGGTGATATGAAAAGAATGCTGGTTAATGCAACTCAACCTGAAGAGTTGCGAGTAGCGATGGTCGACGGCCAAAAACTGTACGACCTCGATATTGAAGTTCCTTCACGGGAACAGAAAAAATCAAATATATATAAAGGTAAGATTACGCGCATAGAGCCCAGTCTAGAAGCTGCGTTCATTGACTACGGCGCTGCCCGTCACGGTTTCTTGCCGCTCAAGGAAATCTCCCGTTCTTACTTCAAGAACAAGCCTGAAGCTGGCAAGCGCGTCAATATTAAAGACGTTCTCGTAGAAGGCCAGGAAATTGTTGTACAGGTAGACAAAGAGGAACGCGGCAACAAAGGCGCCGCGCTTACCACCTTTATTAGTCTGGCTGGACGCTTCCTGGTGCTTATGCCCAACAATCCTCGGGCCGGCGGGGTTTCACGACGCATAGAAGGCTCCGATCGCAACGAACTACGGGACGCACTCTCGCATCTGACCATTCCCAAAGGCATGGGCGTCATAGTACGCACAGCCGGAGTCGGTCGTGGCGAAGAAGAGATGTCATGGGATCTGGACTACCTAATGAGTGTTTGGACAGCCATTGAATCGGCTGTTGGCACACGCAAAGCGCCCTTCCTGGTCTACCAGGAAAGCAACGCCATCATTCGCGCTTTGCGCGACCACCTGAGCAACGACACAGGCGAGATCGTCATCGACGACGAGAGTGTATGCGCCGAGGCACGCGAGTTTATTGAGCGCGTCATGCCCCACAACGCAAGTAAACTCAAGCACTACACTGACTCGACGCCACTGTTTACGCGCTTCCAAATCGAGAGCCAGATCGAATCGGCGTTCTCGCACAAAGTCGACCTGCCTTCCGGAGGCAGCATTGTCATTGACGCGACTGAGGCCCTGGTCTCTATCGACATTAACTCGGCTCGCGCCACCCGTGGCGGCGATATTGAAGCCACCGCGTTCAACACAAACCTCGAGGCGGCCGACACTATTGCTCGCCAGCTTCGCATCCGCGATATGGGTGGCCTGATTGTCATTGACTTCATTGACATGAACCAGTCACGCAACCAAAGAGAAGTGGAAACCCGACTACGCGAGGCCGTCAAGGTTGACCGTGCTCGCGTGCAAATTGGTCGCATCTCACGTTTTGGCCTTCTTGAAATGTCGCGCCAAAGGTTACGCCCTTCACTTGAAGAATCGAGCGGCATCGTGTGTCCACGGTGTAGCGGTCAAGGTGTTATTCGCGACGTCGAATCGTTGGCGCTCGCTATTCTTCGTTTACTCGGAGAGGAAGTACGCAAAGACGGCACCTCCAAGGTTATCGCTAACGTGCCGGTAGAAGTCGCAAGCTTCCTGCTCAACGAGAAACGTAGCTGGGTTAACAATCTGGAACAAAATAACAGCTGCGACATTGTCATCGCTCCCGATCCAACTCTGCACACGCCGAACTACTCAATACGACGAGTCCGTAGCGACGAAGTTAAATTGCCTGAAAACAGCAGCATGAGCTACGAGATGATTGGTGACAGCTCAACTGAAGAAGAAGCCGACAACAGCAACTCGCGAGACAGCAAACCAGCACCTAAACCACAACAACCCGCTGTCAGCGGCATTGTCCCAACTGGACCTGCCCCGGCTCCTGTGAAGAAAGTACAAGAAGCAGTCAAGAAAGAAGCAAAACCAGGAATACTGTCGAAATTCCTGGGCCTGTTTGGAGCGAGCGCAGAAAAAGAAGAAGCCAAACCCGAGAGCAAGCCAGCACCGAGCAGGGGCAGATCTACCGGCAACAGCCGTGGACGCAAACCTGACAACCAGAAACGTAACGAACGTGGCCAACGCAATACGCGAGGCGGACGCAATCGCAACAGACGTCGAGGCGCTAAAGACGCAAATGCAAACCCTAACGAGTCTGG
>QIGP01000386.1 GCA_003228965.1 Gammaproteobacteria bacterium | reverse complement strand
CCCAAGCGGGTGCGCAGCAACCGGACGGAGATTGCCACACACGCGGTCTGCGGGCGCGCAATGACGAGCAGGTGTTTTCACACAGCCTCGGCCGTTTTCTGTCGAAGAATACCTGTAATCGGCTGGCAGCTCGGAACGGGGCGTGTTGAATGCCTTGTGATACGAACAGCGCTCCATTTTTCAAAACTCTATTGTGGACAACCAGAGCGTAGTTGTTTCAGCGCAGTTGTATTGTGTCTTTCTATGCGTCAGTTAGCGGTTGGTGCTTCGCGGCAGTTAGTAGTTTTTATTGAAGCTCTCCGGTCGCCTGCAAGTTTCTAGGGGGTAGTGCTCTCGAGCGGTTTTCAGGTGCTGATCGCGTAGCGCTATTTTCTGACCGGTTGGCTCTTAATGTCGAGCGTCGGGTCAAGGGTACTCACATCAATGCCCAAGATTCAAACCAGAAGTTGCAAGCGGGCCATTCGCCGTATTGACGGGAAGTAACGTAGTAGCTTTGCCAATTCATCAATTGGTTTGCACCAGGCCAGTTCGGGGTGGTTGTTCTGGTCCGCAATTCACCGCGGTATTTTTAAGAAGAGCTGTTGCGCGAAATTCCTTCGAGATTTTACGCTGTCGTTAGTCATTTTTCTCATCGGTAACAGGAGGGTTGATTTGATTAAGGAGTTCTTCGGCTTTTTTACGCGCCTCACTTTCTTCGTGACTCCATATTTTTACCGCCTGAGCGTGTGCCCGTGCGTCTTCCATTTTACCAATGCCAACATAGGCCTCGGCTAAGTCCAGGCGCACAAGCATAGCGGAGGGTAGTAAGCGGTATGCCGCTGTTAGTGTGTCTATTGATTTTTCGAATTCTTGTTGCATCAAAAAGCTCTTGTCATATTTGGCGTAAATTTCGGGAAGAGTTTCATCCAGCTTTCAGGCTTTGCCAAAATATTTTCGTGCGGTTTTCAAGTACTTATTGCGAGTGGCGCTGTCTTCTTCCCGCGTCTGGCTTAACCAGTATGTACCCATGTCAAGAAGGACGGATACGTTGTCTTCTCCCTTTTCTATTCGCTGCAAATAGTCGTTCATCATTTTGGACTGGTCGGGCAAAGTTTGTATGTAGTGCACCAAGGCCCATGATTCGGGATAAAACATGCAGCCAGATCTTCTCGAGTCTAAAATTATCCACTTAATTGCAACCCAATCGCAATTGCGGAAGCTGCGTAAACGATCTACCGGGAAACGACCTATTTCGAAACCACCTTCATTGAGGGTGGCTGTTCCAAAGTATTCGGCGAACCCCTCTGAAAACCACCGTGGGTAATTTCGGGTGCTACCATTTCGAGTCAGGAAATGAATGTACTCGTGTAAGATGGTGTGGTTGCTATCCAGGAATTTCGAATTCCGAAGAAGAATCAGATTATTGCGCAGGCCTGCTTGATAAACACCAGTAGTGCGGTTGTTGATACCAAACTTGCGAAGCTCGGTGGCTTTTTTCACTGCAATGATATTGCGTCAAAGCACGTCGCGAAGACAAAAAACTGCGACTCAGACGGGATAAGACAAGAGTGCCGCAAGTTCCTTGTATAGACCTGGCAGCTTGGACAGCGCGGTTAGCGAGGAGCTAAGACGGCCGGCTATCGGCCATTAACGCAGCAAGGTCCTTGGCTGCCTGTCTTGGGTTGCGCCGGTCTTTGAGTTCAATCATTTCGCAGTCGTCCTGAATCATTTCGTCAACGGACGACGGATACAAGCGACAGTCTTCAGGTCGTTGATCGTAAATCTTACACAGATGCCTGCGCCCGGTTGAGTCCTGATATAAAAACGGGCAACTCTCCATGACAACGCCTGTTTCCGGGTCGGTCCAAATTTCATCGTTCGCTACGAAGTGATAGATGTCCGGTCTGTATTCCTTCCAGTTCTCAATTTCGTCAGGTGTCGCGGACAGGCCGCCTCCGCCGTATTTAGTACAACATTTTCCGCAGGCGTTACAGGGCTTCATAACAGGGGATACTTGAATTCGAATATGGTGGTAAGCATAGCACTGCCGTTGGAGTGTGTGTTGAGGTCGTTTACTGTTGGGCGCTAGAGACTAAAAAAAGGGCCGAAACTCCATGTCTCGACCCTTCTTAATAGTGCTTTTTGCTGAGGTTACTGTCTTTGTTCACCCGCCCGCACAAGAACGCGTCTACGGCCCACGCCAAGCAGCAGAGCAAGTCCAAGAACACCAAGTCCGCCGCCACCGCTACTCGATGGTGCCGGTGAAGTGGTTGGAGGCGCTACCGGCGGAGTCACCGGAGGAGTTACAGGTGGAATTACAGGAGGAGTTACAGCGGCCTCGGCAACAACCGGGCCACTCGGGTCGACGATTATTCCGTTTACTGTGCCGTCTTGATCACCTACGCCGCCGTCAACCAGGCGTACTGTAGCTGTATTTCCACTAAACGTTACGTTAGATGAGTAGTCGCTAAATTCTCCGGTGGCTTCATCGAACTTTTGCCAGCCGCTGTCGGTCGCATAGGATTCCGGAAGGTAAAACGTCACGTCCACTGATACTGGATTGGACGGGTCGACAGTCAAATTCTCAATCCGGAAGCTGAACATACCAAGGGGTACTTCGCTGCCACTGGCAAGATCGCCGTTGGCGGCTACTGAATTAGCTACCGACGTGTAGCACTGTATCGTACCCAGATTACTGGTTAGTCCGATCACGTTACCGCCTTCGGCATCGTACAAATTACAGATACCTTCGTTCTGGTCGGCAACTCCGTTGTTGTTGGTGTCTGGATTCCCGGGCACCTGATACGTGTCGTTAACGTGGTTGTTGTCGGCGTCGTTAGGAAATTGCGGATCTCCTACAAGCGTCGCTGTTATCGACCAGGCCGATGGAGTGTTGGAACTGTCGAAGTGACGTGTGCGCAGGTAATAGGTTTCGCTCGGCTGGAGCACGCCCATTGGCACCATCATTGAGGTTGAGCCGACCACGCTACGGTCGAACACGAGTGAAGTGTAGCCCTGATCCAGTGCTATCTGCCACTGCGAGTAGTTCAGTGGATTGCCGTCAGGATCGATATAACCGCTAACGGCTTCGAGCTCGAAAGAAACCAAGTCGGCTTTACGGTTATCTACCACAACAGGTTGGTTTGGCGAAGTGTTGCCCGAAATGCTACCTGAATCGCGTGGATCGCTGCCGCCCGCGACTTCGTCGCCGTCGGATTGTCCGTCGCCATCGGTGTCGTCACGCCCAGGGTCAGTGCCATGCTCGTATTCTTCCTGGTCTATAAGTCCATCGGAGTCGGAGTCGTTGTTACCGGTGTTTTGCAGCGACCCAAACATAACCATTTCCCAAACATCCGCCATGCCGTCCGAGTCGGAGTCGGCATACGAAACTGTAATGGTGTCTTCTATAGTTCCTATGTTGTTAGTACAGCTAATGGTATAAGTTTCTGATGTGGCAACGGGTCCGACAATTTGTATGCCGGCGATGTTACGCAAGCCACTCCAACTTCCACTTGCAGTACAGGAATTCGAGTTTGGCGAATTCCAGATCAACACCACAGTACCTAGAGGCCTAAGCGCTAGCGGCGACATATTAAATTCCAGAACCGGTGGATCTGTAGGCGCTGTTACATTGACTTGAACGGTTTCGCTGGTCGTACCACCGGCGCCCGTACAAGTGAGAGTGTAAGTAGAGATTTCCAGAAGATTAGTGAACGCTTGTTGTCCGCTCACACCAACGGATCCACTCCAGTCGCCAGAAGCCTGACAACTGCTTGCGTTAGTTGAGCTCCAGGTCAGGCTAATGGTAGTGCCCGTCACCACGGACGTGCTGCTTGATTCCAGCTCAATTACCGGCGCAGCTGCAGGTGCCTGAACGTCAACTTGCACGGTGGAGTTTGCGCTGCCACCGTCGCCTGTGCAGGTAATGGTGAACGCTGAGTTTTGTTGAAGGTTAGACAGGGTTTGTTGACCACTGACGCCAAGTGATCCACTCCAGTCTCCCGATGCCTGACAGCTGTTTGCGTTAGTTGAGCTCCAGGTCAGGTTAACGTTGTCGCCAGTCACTACAAAGGTACTGCTTGCACTGAGTGTAACTGCAGGTTCAGCCGGTGGTGGTGGAAGTGCGTCGCCACCTGGAACGACAATGTCGTTCAATGAGACAATCACTTCGTCGTAAAGCGTGTACGTATCCTGACGGCTTGGGTTGGCTTGCTTGCCGGTGTCGTAAGGTAACAGCCACAGCGTATTGTGTGCAGGGCCTGCACCAAGGTCCAGGTTGTCGCGGTCAATTAGGAGGTCCCAGTTCTCGCCTTCGCGAGCGGCCCATATTTTTACTTGAGAGTTTGCTGTGCTGGTACCCTGGCTTCCTAGTTTCACCCACAGTTTGAAAGTGACCCATTGGTCTTCACCGTAAGTAAAAGCGCCGGTTAACGGATCGGGGCTACCCGTGCGAGAACCGTAAGAGAATAAACCACCGTATCTTGCGCGATCATTTTCGCAGGCGCTGCCGACATTTTGAGGGCCGCGGTCCACAGCGTTTTGGTAGACAAAATCGGTGTTGGAGCAAGCGTTACTGGTGCCAACATCCCAGCCGGGGTACGCGCCGTTCGAGTTTCGGTTGTAGCCCTGAATGAGTCCGCGGTATCGGTTGTTAACCAATACCAGTTCGTTGAGCTGGTTTGACCCGCATTCTCCAGTACTACAATCCTGGCTAACGCCGTTCATTTCAGCCGCGTTACGACTGATGATGGACTGCTTCCAGCCGCCACCGTTGAATACGTGGGTAGAAAAATACGAGGGGAAATACTGCCGGTACGATACGTAAAATTCGTCACCCTCGGTGAACTCGCGTTGATCGTCCGCGAGCCAACGGCGCCAGCTGCCTGAGTTGCTACCGTCTGAATTTAAAACGTTAATGCGAAGCGCGCCGTTACCTGAGGTTTTGTTGCCGGTTTCCCAAGCTACGTTGCCCGCAGAGCCATCGAGTTGCTTCCAGTTATTAATTTCGTCAACAGAATCGAAGCGGTAGGCTGACAGTACGCCCGCTGCGCCTGACCGAGAGGCCCAGTCGTCGGCGCCTGGTGGCGGAGGTGCTACTGCGTTTACGGTAATGCTTACGTTTTGTGTGGTGTCGCCGCCGTCGCCTGAGCAGGTGATAACAAAGGTTTGGTCAGCGCTGATGTTTGGAATGGTCTGACTGCCAGATACAGCAAGTGAGCCTGACCAGTCGCCAGAAGCTACACAGCCTGTCGCGTTGGTGGCTGACCAGCTAAGAGTAACGCTTGCGCCTTCGTCGATGGTTTCATCGTTGGCTGAAAAGCTGACAATAGGCCCAGGGTTGGTGCCGCCGGCCGCGGTTTTGAAAACGTGTACGTTTCTGTTGGTCGCGTTAACGACAACAAAGCCACCCACTGACGGTGCGTATTGGAATCGACCGTAGGTGCCGTTTGTCGATGCAGCACCGGGACCGCTACCTGGCAGGGTCGATTTGGTGACCTGAAACGTGACCGGGTTAATGTAGTAAACCGTGCTGCCACCTCTCCACGCGACGTACTGATCGTTTTGTGAGTCGTAGTCGAGACCAAACTGGCCGTCGTTAGCGAGCTCATTTCCTGCACTTCCTGTAAATGCCGAGACGTTTAACAAATTGGTATAGGTCGGAATGTCGGTATTCAGATCCCAGACCATAGCTTGTGAAGTACCGCCGCCGAGAACCAGCATTTTATTTCGCGAAGTATCGATCGCTGGCGTTGCATAGAATTGCAACGGTTGTTGGGTTAAAAACCTGTGCGTGTTAGTGCTTGGGTTGTACTCGTACATGCGACCACCAATTTCGCGGTGGTAGAATACGGTTTGAGTAGCCGGGTTGTAGGCGGCGTAGCCTGAGCCCAAGCTACCGTTCGAATCGCCGTCCTGACCGCGCGACCACTCAAGGTTTGCATTGTCAAAATCGAGTTTCCAGAATTTGGCGTCACCGCTTTGACCGCTTGGACTTAGAACGGACGCGCCTGCGGCAAGAAAAGCATTTTGTGATTCTATGAAAACCAGACTGTTGTAGGTGTGGCGCGAAACAGGTCGACCGTCTGGAAATTGGCCAGCAGATTCTTGAGCGGAGGTCACCTCGTAATCCGATGGCGCCATCAATTGCGACCAGCTTAGAGTGTCGAGATCGAATGCGTACATGTCGTTGCCAAAGTACGACTGGTGGCCACCACCCCAGACAATCAGTCGATTTTGATTGGTGTCGTATGTGCCTCCGTTCCAGGCGTCCATAATGCCGAAGAAACCCTGGATGGGTGCGGAGTAGTTGCAGTTGTCACCGGGACAAGGATTTAGCGTTTCGAGTTTCGAGTTCGGAATTTCCAGCCACGTACCGGGTTGCAGATCGTCTACAATGGTCGCGAAGGCAGATGTGCCATACAGCAGGCAGGCAGCCGCCATAACGCTGTAGCACAGAGAAACTAGTTGGTTCTTATTACGCATATACTTCCATCTCAACAAAACAATGTGGTGACACAGTTGGCTGTTTTGTCGTAACGCTTTCGGTACAACTCTTTGAAGAGTGAACTATTATTATGAGGCGGGTTCAGGTGCGATAATGTACCTGTTTGGCAAGATAAAATCTTCTTGCCTGGCAACCCCGCCGTCATAGGAACACTCCTTTAGACCGGTAGCTTTGCGACCTCGCCTTTCAACGAGTGAGCCTTTGTCAGCTAACGCTTAACTATGAGGTGCGTTGAGGGTTATTAACGTGAGGTCGATCACGTAACCCGTTACCACCCCTCAGGAGGTAAACGTAGACGACATTTGTATTGGTTCTTAACCTGTTTTACTTAATCCAATATTCAAGTGGTGCCCAGCATGCACAGCGTTGAATCCTTAAACAAACGTCGCTGTTTTGAGACAAGATGGTATCTTTTCTATTAAGACAAAGCCTCTTAAGCCATTGTTAATAAAGAAAAGTATTGCTCTGGAAAGAGCTTGTAGCTAATCCAGGACACCCTACGCAAAGTCGGTCCCGGGTAAGAAATGCAAGCGCTGGAGGTCCTTTTTGAAGTGGTATTTCTATGGCTATGTGGGGGCGCCGATTACTGACTTTGACCGAGTCCGGGACGATGTTAGGCAGGGTATTTAAGTCTTTAATGCGTTTGTAAAGAAACGATTTTATGCCGTAAACGTGTGAGAGTTAACTTTTTTATAACAGCAGTATGTTTTTTCGACTTATCGTTAAATCGCGTAAATAAAGGTGTTTACGTACTACTGAACTGCGGTGAAGTGACCGTGGATGCAGAGCCATCGCCCGTTTTCGCGCACGAAAATACGCGTTGATTTTCCACTACTCGTAAGCGGTTGCGGCATTTTCATTAAACATAAGTGTAAGATGCTGTGGGTCCATCATACAAATGACTCTGCATGTACGCCTGCGGTTGTTGCTTACTTGTTCGTGGTAATGGAGTCGGTGGAAAGGCCCATGCGGCCTAGCGGGTCGGTCAACAGTCCGGTAACCAATCCCGCCACCAGTTTCCTGGCGACAGGTAGTCTCGACACGGGATCGAAAAATGTGTCTCTTAGCAGGGCTAGCAGCCGGCTGTCTGATTGATAAAACGGAGTGAGACTCAAACTCGCGGTTTGGAAGAGGCGTACATGTAGTCGGCGCATTATGGCGTACGTTTGCAGCGTGTGTTCAAGCGTCAGGGGCTGACTTGTTTTGGCACCTTGAGCAAAGCTTAAGCTGTAGCCTAGAGCCCAGGCATCCAGCAAGCCCATGTTAGCCCCTTGCCCAAGCTGTGGGCTTGTGGCGTGGGCCGAATCTCCAATAAACACAATTCGCTTACCGTAAGGCTTCGACAATGTGTGGTGGCCATATTGTGCGAGGGTCAATTGGTCGGCTGACGTTATCTGATCGAGCAACGTTTCTGTCTCGGGCCAAATTGATCGAACCTGTTTTTTCCAGTAATCAAGGCCTTGATTTTTCCACTTGGCGTAGTCGTCGCTGGGCAAGCTCCAGAAAAAGGCGGCCTGGTTGCAAGAGACTCCGGAATGTCTGCCAATAGGTAGTACGCCAACCATCGTGTGTGCCGCTACATAGCGTTGGTCGAGAACGTGTTTACGAAACCCTTGTTCCGGCCAGTCTAGTGAACTCCATATTGCGCCGTACTTGAGCATGCGCCTTGCAGGGGGTGTTTGAGCATGTGTGTGCAACGAGCTTTTAGCGCCTGAAGCGTCGACGACCAAGTCAAACGGACCGTGGTGCTTTCCTTTTGAATCGACTAGATCTACGTGCTTGGCGCTGTGTTTCAAATCCACGATTTCAGTGTCGGTTAATACCGGCATGTTGAGTTCGTTAACCCTCGCGTAGAGAACCTCAAATAGCGCTGCGCGATGGACGGCTAGCCCGTGCATGCCGTGTCCCAGGCTTGAATAATCTACATTGAGTACGCATTTGCCGGCAGGCATGGAAATCCCGGACATGGAGTTAATGATGTGACCGAGTTTTAGTATGGCGTCACCGCACCCCAACGCCTTCAACACGGTTAGACCGGTAGGTTGTAAGATAATGCCGGAGCCAAGCGGACGAGGGGCTTCGAATCGCTCGAACAAAAATACGTTATGCCCTTGCATGTGCAGGGCAACCGCTGCACCCAAACCTGAGGGGCCGCATCCTGTGATGGCTATTTTTATAGGTGTTTCCTACAGTCAAAACTGTGATTTTACCCAATCCATGTCGCGCGCCTTTAGCTAACGTGTAGCTGGCTACGCAGCAGGACGATAACTTGCTACCGAGTCCCTTTTTTCAATGCAAATACATCAATCCGATGACCAGTTTACGCGACAGCAGTGTACACATATAGCAATTGGCGTGTGTTTCTTACACACTATCTTACGCTTATCGCTGCCACCTGGTCCTGTAAAATTTATTTTATGTCAATGCCAACTGACCCTTCATAATCTGTCACAATATTCATAGGTGATCCCGGCGAGCTGTAGCTAATGTGCAGTGAGCTTCGAGTCTCAATTTTGAAATTGAAGGTTCCCTGAAGCCCACAGTGAATATTGAATGTTACTGCTAAAAGCCGTTCTTCCACGGTAATTCTGGCGCATTAAGTTAAGACCATTCGTGATTAGAACTGATCAATATGTGAGAAAGGCGCGCTCACCACGTACAATGATGTGACCTACACGTTTTAGCCAAGAGAACACAATGTCCAATAACGATTCAATAACCGTGGGCTTGGCCCAAATAGCTCCGGTCTGGCTTGATCGAAGCCGTACGCTTGACAAAGTCATTCACTGGGTTGAGAAGGCGGCCGACGCTGAATGTCAGCTTGTCGCTTTTGGTGAGACTCTAGTGCCTGGATATCCGTTTTGGTTGTCCTGCACCGATGGCGCTCAGTTTAACTCGGCCGTGCAAAAAGAGCTTCACGCCCACTACCTCGACCAGGCTGTATCTATTACAGCCGGACATCTCGACACGCTCGCCGAAGTGGCGGCCGACCGCAACATTGAAATTATGGTGGGGTGTTACGAGCGACCGGACGATCGTGGAGGTCATACAGGGTATTGCTCGCTAGTGCGGGTCGATCGCTTTGGCCACGTGCGTAACAGTCACCGTAAACTCATGCCTACTTACGAAGAAAGACTGGCCTGGGGCACGGGCGACGGGAATGGTCTTCGTGTATTTGAGCTCGGCCCGTTCACAGTCGGTGGATTAAATTGCTGGGAAAACTGGATGCCTCTGGCGCGCTCAGCGCTCTACGCTCAAGGGGAAGACCTGCATGTTGCGGTATGGCCAGGTGCCAAACGTAACACTATCGACAACACACGATTTGTTGCTGCGGAGTCTCGTTCCTGGGTGTTGTCCGTGTCAGGACTCATGCGCCACGAAGACATACCCGACGACATGCCATCGCGAGACCTGATTATCCAAAACACACCACAACTTATGTCGGATGGAGGCTCGTGCATTGCGGCTCCGGATGGCTCGTGGCACATAGAGCCGGTGGTGGGAACGGAAGAGCTTCTGGTAGCCACAGTCGATCACGAGTTCGTGCGCAAAGAACGACAGAATTTCGACCCTTTCGGGCACTATTCCCGTCCCGACGTATTGCAACTTAACATCAACCGGGAACGTCAGACCGGGGCCTGTTTTTCGGCAGACGACTAGTAAGGATTTCTCATGCCCACAACGGATTCAAACGATCTTCAGCGAGTACTGGAATTGTGCGACGAAGCGCTCGCAAAACCCCCTGAAGAACGCGATTCATTTTTAAGTGAATCGTGTGGCGGCGATTTGGAGATACGTAAAGCTGTCGACAAGTTGCTGATTTCTGTCGGCAACGCCGATCAATTTCTTGATCCTGTAACCAAACAGGATCAAGAGTCACTCATTGGCGAGCACGTGGGTGACTACCGTATTTTGGAGCGTCTCGGCGAGGGTGGCATGGGTAGTGTGTATCTGGCCGAGCGTGAAGGCGGCGATTTCGAGCAGCGCGTCGCCATTAAAATGGTACGACGATTCGTGATGAACGAAGAGCTCATTCAGCGCTTTGACTCCGAACGCCAGCTGTTGGCCCAGCTACACCACCCTTATATTGCTCAGCTTATTGATGGCGGTACGACGAAAGATGGCGTGCCCTATCTCGTCATGGAATATATCGAAGGCGTACAAATCGACGTCTACTGCGATCAGAAGAAACTCGGCCTTAATCAGCGCATTAAACTGATAAAAAAAGTCGCGATGGCGGTGCAGGCAGCGCATCAAAACCTGATTGTTCACCGTGACCTGAAGCCGGCCAACGTGCTAATTACTCACGACGGTATTCCAAAATTGCTGGACTTTGGCATTGCCAAACTGGTTGACCCGTCGCGTCAGCCGACCTCTGGCCACACGACGATGTTCGGGCACATGCCTATGACTCCGGACTACTCAAGCCCTGAACAAATTTTAGAGGGTACCGTGACTACGGCCGGAGACGTTTACTCTCTGGGTGTTCTGTCCTACGAGCTTCTGACCGGCAAGAGGCCGTACGAATTGAGTTCAAGCAGCCACCCTCAGCTAATGAAGTCCGTCGAGTCTTTGGTGATCGAGAAACCCAGCGAATATTTCAGGCGTCAAACCGGGAATCAGACCCAAATCTGGGCAAGCAGCCGGTCGACTGTACCTCAGACGCTCGCCAAACAGCTTAACGGCGACCTCGATCGCATTTTACTCAAGGCGCTTCACAAAGACCCGGCGCGACGCTACGAATCGGTTGGAGCGTTTGCCAAAGACTTTGATCGCTATCTCACCGGGCTGCCCGTTGAAGCGCGCGACGACACTCTGGGTTACCGAGTGTCAAAGTTCGTAACGCGGAACAAGCTCACGGTAGGTGCCGCCACGGTAACGATGATGGCGGTGCTTGCTGCTTTTGGCGTTTCGCTGTGGCAGGCAGGGATCGCACGGGATCAGTCACAAAAAGCACAAGCACAGCTCGTACGGGCTGAAGCGGTGAGTTCATTTCTTGGCGACATACTGTTGTCTCCGAGCATGAACTGGGACGGCGTGCTTCAGACTGGGCCTGTTGCGACGATAGCCGATGTGCTTGTAGCCGCGGAAACCAAGCTTGACTCCGGGTTGACCGAGTACCCTAAAGTTCGCCTTGAGCTCTACTACAAGATAGGCGAAGCATTTTCCGAAATGCAGTTATACGAAGCGTCGATTCGAGTTCAGCGAAAAGCTGTTGCGCTTGCCGACTCGGCGCTGCCGGCCTCATCGCCCTTGCGGGTCGACGCGCTCTATTTTTTAGGCACGGCGCTTTTGGATCCAGGAGTTCCTGAAGATACAGACAGTGCTATAGATATTCTTGATCGCGCATTGAAGTTGGCAGACCAACAGTCCAGTGAGCTTAGTTTGCGCAAGCTCTACATCATGAATGATTTGGCCATGGGTTATGCGGAACGGCATGAGTTCGAGCGCGCTTTGGTTATCATGCATCAAACTGTTGACGGGTCTTTTGAGGTGTTAGGGCCAGGGCTTAAACCACCGCACAGTCTCGTCTACGCCAATCTGGCTACCACGTATATTTCGCTCGGTCGTTTTACCGAGGGTCGTAAGCACCTTGAGACAGGCATGGAGGCCTACAGACTCTTCCCGGATCAAACTGAAAGCATCGGCGCGGTTATATACGAGCGTCTTGCGCGTCTCGACATTATTGCACAATCTCTCAGTGATGCTCAGGACAAATATCGTCAGGCAATCACCTTGTACAATAATTCTTACGGAATACCCAGCCCACACGCAGGCGAAAGCACCATGAGATTGGCCCATCTTCTGGCATTCACAGGCGACTATGCCGGCGCACGTGAACATTTGGACCACGCAGAACTCGTGTTTGCTGACTACCTGGATTTGCCTGTCTCGTGGCCGTACTACGTAGCCCTTGCGCACTGGCTGTTGGTGCAAGGAGAAAACAGCGAGGCCCTTGCAAACGCGCGCAAAGCTCTGGAGTTTGGGTACGAGATTGAAATGAGTCGTTTCGATCGCACTGACGCAACCTGGCTGCTGGTCAGGGCGCTGGTTGCAAACGGCGATATTGACGAAGCTAAGCTGCGCCACAAGGAACTCGTTGAGGTTGAAAGTGCCTGGATTCCGGACGACGCACCTTACAAGCAGCGGATCTTGTCACAAACGTTCTAACTTCGTGGGCGCAAGAAGGTTGAGCGACAAGCGTTTACATTGGGTGTGGGGCTATAAGCCAGCAGGTGGATAGTTCGATGCAACCCGGCCGCTCACGTTTTTTTCCAGCGCAGAGACATGCAGGATAAGCCAGCATCGATTTTCGCAATTTCGGTCGTCGGCAATGCAACCACCTGGTAACCCAGTTCGTCGAGCATTTCCAGTGTTCGAGGATAGTCCCGGCCTACCAGAACAGAGTCGTTGACCCGCAGCGCGTTGGCCGCAGCCTCTTCGCCTTGCGGAACCACAACGACTTCGAATTCGTCGAACACGCCAGACGAGGCGAGGCGCTGGGTGCTAACTATGCGATTGTCATCGAGTAGCGAACAATCCGATTTGAAATGCAGCACGCCCGGCGGTGTGGTGACGAGGTGGCTTGGGACATCGAGCTTGGTCAGTTGTCGTTGAAGCGCCTCTGCACCCACTTTGTCGGTTCGGTTACTCAGGCCGATCATGAGTCCCTTTGGCGTTAGCAACATGTCGCCACCGTCCGCGTGGCCTTCGTCAAGTTTAAGTACGCGGTCAAACTGGGTGTGTAAAGCCGCGCTCAGTTCGGCTGCCTCTCCCTGGCGGCTCGGCGCGCCGGGACACAATTCAATGGCGCCCTGGGGAAAAACCAAAGCCGGATCTTCAACAAAAACAGAGTCTGGAAAGTCGGTAAGCGAAGGAAGTTCGAGCACGCTCACGCCTGCGTTGCGAAGCGCTTCGATGTACGCCGTATGCTCTTCGCGCACCAGAGAATAGTCTGGTTTCGGACCTTCGCCGTCGTGTAATCCGTCAACGACACTTTCTGCAGGGGCGCGTACTATTGCGGAGTCGAATGAGTAAGGTGAAAAAGTCAGAGTGATTGTTTGAGCCTCTTATGAGCGATGAATTTGTACAACGTTCATGACTTCCATGTCGATACCGGATACCTGTTCAACGGCGGCATAATAAGTCATGTCGACACGTGCGCCTTTGAGATTTTGGTATTTCTTGCGTCGTTTGTAGCGAAAGGGCACATCACTACCTTCGATGAGAAGGGTGTTAATGAACCACTCTCCATCAGCACGCTGCACGTGAGATACAATTTTTTTCATCTCTGAGCGCACCAATTCACGGTGCTTTTCCAGCAGTTTCCTAACCGATTTCATGGCCGTACTTTATCCACAGATCGTGTTAATAGAAGTCCTATAACCAGGCTGGAAGTGAAAGTGAGTGTCACAAGTGTGGCCATAAAGTTCTACTGGCCCCAACCTGAAGAATAGGTGACTATGCGTACATTATAATCAATTCGCAGGAACCTCGATACCGGTCGTATCCAAAACTCTGACAACATTATTACGCTTTCTCCTTTGCGGCAGATCAACTTTGGCGAAGAGTACATTGACGACCTGATATTTGATGCGGGGAATACAACATTACTAACGGCTACCTAGTACTGATCGGTGACAATATCAACCATGCGAGACAAGGCGGAAAAAAACGCGTTTTGGTTGATTCTGCCTGGATTACTACTTTGCGTATTGGCCATACCGATAATCACGTAAGCACCGCGGTCGTCAGATTCGACCATCCAACCAAAGGTCAGAACCAGAAGCCCCTGCCCATCGCCGAGACTGCCACCTTTAAACCACACGCGCTCCCAGTTGCGTCTTGCCTGCCA
>QIGP01000357.1 GCA_003228965.1 Gammaproteobacteria bacterium | reverse complement strand
CGCTGTAACAGTCGCAGAACCCCCTAAATTCTTGGCCGTTACCTTGAGTTCCCGTTTCAAAATTCGCTTCTCGAACCAGCAAAGGAATCATAAATGAAATCTCTCGCTTTCTGGCTAGCCGGCGTACTGTCTGCTGCCTATCTTGGTTCCGTCATTTGGTTTTTTGACGTTACGCCAAGCACGCTTAAAGAAATGCCCTTGAATGGCCTGGGCGATTTTCTTGCCGGCTTGTTCGGGCCCCTGGCTTTTCTGTGGCTGGTGGTTGGCTACTATCTGCAGAGGACGGAACTGAAGCAAAATACGATAGCATTAGAGCTACAGGCTAAAGAAATGAGAAATTCGGTTGAACAGCAAACGATTCTGGCTGAGGCAGCCCGCGATCAACTCGCTTTTGATCGAAACTTACTGCTCAATGCGACGGAAGACCAACGCCAGAAATTGAGACCGCGTTTTACGCTCAAGGGTCGTTATTCACGGTCAAGTGCCACGAAATATCTGTATTGGATCGATATCAAGAATACCGGTGCAACCATACATGATGTACGGATCGATTTTGATTGCGATTTGGACCTGCTAAAGCCTTCGTCATTCGACTTGATCGAGTCTGGCGACACCGAAACTGTCGATCTATGTTTTTCTGCTAACTCGCGCGCTGTTTCTACCGCGTTTACGATTGCTTATCTTAATCAGAACGACGAGTCGGCCGTAACGAAGTTTAAGTTGGTTCCTATTGATGAATTTCAATTTCGAATTCGAGAAACGGCATAACCGTATTCTTGATGGAAGTCGATATACGATGGTCAATATAGGTTTTCAAGCAGAGGGCCAAGTGGGGTCCACTATCGCTTCGAAGCCAACCATCAAAAGCAAGCTCAAGACCTTCTTGCCCCGGTCGTCAATATCAGTAAATCCGAGCACGTGACTCGTATTCTCAAATGCCGGGTAATAGCGTCTATATTCATCCCTTACCACCAAGCCAGGAATACCTAGATCAAGAATCTTTTTTGCATCGGGCGATTTCATATGTCTGCGTAACGTAATGGACTCTCTGTGAGTGCTTTGAGACAATCTACGCAATAGCCACTCGTGATCTCTATTAATAGCTTGTGCCAGAGCTGGTAGTTCGTCCAGATGCTGAATTGCAAGTTTTGGCTTAATCCATATAGCCTTTGTTTTGGTGCTTATCGCCAGATACTGACCGTGCCTGTCCATGATAGAACCACGAATTCCCGGAAGTCGAACTTTCTCAGTAGTCCCATCGTAATTTATGGCTCGTGTATTTCCGATCGCATTGATATCTACTCCTTTTAGCCAGAAATAAGCGAATCCACCGACAAGCGATGTTGCCAACAAGCTCAAAAATAGTACTAATATTTTATTAGAGGCCAATTGATACATTGATAAACTTAATGATTTTGGATGCCTTATGGATTTTATCTAAATCTAACAATTTCGGAAAAGAACTGGAAATCATAGAATCTCATTAATAGACAAACATACTAACTCAGTTTTTGACATAGTCTTTGTTATGCGAAGTTAAATGTAGACGCATAATTGTAGTGTCCCGCTTAAGCCTGTTTGATACGGGTTAAAAATTGATGCGCCCTACTCTCTCGCCTATGACTTTAGCCTCTTGAGAGTCGATAACATGTCCATTTTTTACACGTATTGTGAACAGATGCCGACGCCGATAAGCTGAAACTTAGCGTGTATCATTAGGCTGCGGGCATGAAAAGAAGTGTGATGAGCTGCTTTCGCATCTGCCTACTCCCTTTGGCCGGCCGTGCAGTCGGTTCTTTTAGTTGATTTAAACCTACCAATCTCTTGGTTTGCGTATCGATGTGCCTGTGATGATGTTAGGTAATTGAGCACCTTGAAGATGCTTAACTCGAATGGGTTTTTTGAAATGGACTAGTGCGTCAAGCTCAGCGACAAACCGCTTTTTGTTGTACCGATAGTTCGTTATAGGTGGCATCCAGCCGATAGTTTTATTGCAGTTGTAACGAGCAATTTTTAACGCTTCGGCTAAGTCGCTATCGTTACTAATTAGCACGGCACATTCGTATTTGTTTTCGTATGCATCACTTACGAGGTGAACACCAAGGTTTACATCAGTGCCTTTTTCTTCAAACTTTTCTATGGTAACGCGGTTAGCACCAGCCTGTGCAGCCAAATGTGGCGGCTCTATTAGCCTGCCCCTGTTTTGTCGGATTTTGTTTTGTCCTAAAATGATTTCAATTTCAGGGGTGTGTGATTTCAGTGCGTCCCAATAGCGTTGTTGACGATTGGCCTTATCGGGATCGGTTGGTGTATTGATTACTTGAGCTGTGAAATATTTGACGCCTACGATGTTGTGAACGGGTTTACCAGGTTTGTTGGCGAGGCAGAGTTCACCTAGTCTTTTGAGGTTTAGCCACTTAAAGGGGGTGTTTTTGACTTTTCCGTAGAAGAAATTGAAGCCATCGATGTAGAGTATTGTTCTCAATTATTGTTTTTCATTGGTCCAGAAAAATGCAAAGGCTCAAGAGTTGCCTCAAGAGCCTTGCGCCTTGTCACCGAAGCGAGCAAGGGGGTATGGATGTAGTATAGCGTCCCGCGCTACATTCTCAAGTGGAATAAGTCTCATTTTCGTTGTTAAACCAGTAACTTATTGAATAACCGTTACAAATAAATATGTAACGTATTGCGGTAACCGGGTCTAGACCGCACTTTGGAGATATCGAAACAAAGTTCGGCGCGACACACCCATGCGTTTTGCCACATCCATAGCGCTGATACCAAGCTCTTTCATAAGCGCCCTCGCCTGCTTCACGCCTTTTTTTCTAACGCACGAGGTCGGCCACCAACATTGCCACGCCTACGAGCTGCAGCCAGGCCTGCGGCTACTCGCTCTTGCATAGTGGAGAGCACCGCAATGTCTGGGATAGGAAAATGATTAGTTTGTATTTTGCCTATGATTTTCTGCGGTCCTGTGTGCGTCAGCGATTGATTTCTGTGGGCATAAGTTAAGATTGCCCCACACATTGCGGTGCTCTCGTGTGTTTGGCGTGTTCGCGGAAGTTAGCTACGCGGTGCGTGGCGGACGAGTTAAACCTTTGGTGAAAAAAGTGGCCGATTTTTTGAATCTGGCACCCGTATTCGTGCTTAACGTGAACGGCAAGCTCGTGGCCAAAAGCGCCATGTTTGGCCGTCACGATCTACCGACGCGCCTTGGAAAATACATCGCCGGACAGCTAACGCCAGGCGACCACTATCGTATTGGTATTGCCTACGGTCGCGAATTTAAACATGCCGAAGCTCTGTTTGCGTCTCTGGAGCGACACGTTAGAGAAGCCGGTGCGACGATTGAGCGCCATTTCTTCACCCGCGTTGGGTCAGCCCTCGGAGCTCACACAGGCCCTGACTGCCTGGTGGTTGGACTGCAGAAGCGGGATTTCGGGTAAGAGGTGCCCTTCAGCCGCGATTGAACCTCGCCGTGGCATTTAATCGTGGCTGAAGCCACTCCACAGTGAATTAGACCGTATCTCGCCCGTTATCCGTGTTTTATCCACTGTTTCAGATCTCAACTACGCTGATACAGCACTCTACCCACCAAACCATCTCGCCCAACTCGTTAAATCCGGGTATCCTTCTGACCTTGGAAACTACGCACATCGGAGCCCCACCATGCGCACAGCTTACTCGCGACTTCTCTTAACCCTGTCCATCACTTGCCTCGTTGCGGCCTGTGGAAGCAAGGAAGAGGCGACACCCGAAACCACCTTGCAAAAGTCCGTTTCGACTAAAGCCGATACGCCGGCCACCGATCAAAATCACAAAGACATTGATCTTGCGGTTTATATGAAGCATATCGAGACTTTGAGTTCCGACGATTTTGGCGGACGCGCTCCCGCCTCAGAAGGCGAAACCAAAACCGTCAACTACTTGCGCGATCAGCTGCGCAACATGGGCGTAGCTCCTGGCAATGGCATGAGCTATTTCCAGGATGTACCGCTGGTAACCATGACTGGAACACCAGACGAAACCATGGCCATCAAATCGAACGACGGCCAGAATTTCAACCTCGCGTTCGGTGACGACATGGTGATTTGGACCAAACGCGTTACCGAAAGAAGCACCGTGACAGATTCTGCAATGGTTTTTGTGGGATACGGCATTGTGGCGCCCGAATACAACTGGGACGACTACGCTGGAGTCGACGTAAAAGGCAAAACCGTCGTCATTCTGGTCAACGACCCAGGCTATGCCACTCAGGATCCGGAATTGTTTAACGGCAACGCTATGACGTACTACGGCCGCTGGACTTACAAGTTCGAAGAAGCCGCCAAACAAGGCGCTGCTGGCGCTCTGGTCATCCACGAAACGGCACCCGCTGCCTATGGTTGGTCCGTGATTCAGGGCAGTTGGACAGGCGCCCAACACGACTTGGTCACGCCCGACAAAAACATGGGACGGGCTGCTATCGAAGGCTGGATCACCGATTCGCGAGCCGACGAACTGTTCAAAGCCATGGGCACAAGCTACGCCCAGGCTAAGCAAGAAGCGCTTGATCGCACTACGCCATCACGCGCCATGGGCATGACAATGAGCGCGGGACTGAGCAACGAAATTAGCGTGTCCGACTCCAAAAACGTGATCGGTAAAATCGAAGGAACGGAACGCCCGGACGAATACGTGCTGTATATGGGACACTGGGACCATTTAGGCACCGATGAGTCTTTGGAAGGCGATAAAATCTACAACGGCGCTGTCGACAACGCTACCGGCACAGCCGGTCTGCTGATGCTTGCCCGGTCCTACATGCAAATGGACGTAAAACCCAAACGATCTATTATATTCGTTGCAGTAACCGCAGAAGAATCAGGTTTGCTGGGTTCACGCCACTTTGGCAACAACCCGCCTGTGCCGCTTAACAAGATCGTCGCCGGGATAAATATGGACGCGCTCAACGTCTACGGCCCAACCCACAACATCTCGGTTATTGGATACGGCTCGTCGGAACTTGAGAAATACCTGGCCAAAGCTGCCAGCGGACAAGGCCGAACAATCGGGCCTGAGCCAACGCCTGAAAAAGGCTACTTCTATCGCTCAGATCATTTCAACCTGGCTAAAAAAGGCGTTCCCATGCTGTACGCCAAAGGTGGAGTAGACCTTGTCAACGGTGGCGTTGAAGCCGGTCAGAAAGCGCAGAAAAACTACGTCATGAACGACTATCACAAGCCGTCTGATGAGATAAATGACCGCTGGGACTTAACCGGCGCCGCCGAAGATCTGCAGCTGTACTTGAAAGTCGGCCAGCAAATTGCCAGTGAATCCACCTTCCCAAGCTGGTACAAAGGCAACGAATTTCGCGCTATTCGCGAGAAAAGCCTGGAACAATAAGCGGCCCGATATATCTGACCATTAGATCTGGCTGGACACGAAGCCTGCGACTGCTTCGTTACGCGGCTACCGGCTTATTAATAAGAGGTATCAATAGAATTTGTAAGTTCGAGTCATAAGACGGGTTGCAACTAACGGCACGGCGTAAGACAGTACGTGTATGAAAAATAAATTCGATACACGACTTGTCCACGGCGACGAAAGCGCAAGCTTACCTGGTAAGAAAGGCAAAGGCGTTTCACCAGCCATTGAGCTAAGCACGACGTTTGTCCGTGACGATCCGCGCAGCACCGACGAATACATATACAGTCGCACCGACAACCCCAACCGGCAAATGCTGGAAACCCGTGTATGTGCCCTGGAGAACGGAGCCGGAGCCGTTGCGTTTGCCACAGGCTCCGCCGCATCAATGGCTTTGTTTCAGGCACTACCGACCAACAGCCACGTTATTGTCACCGGCGACGCCTATTACGGCACCGTACTTCAACTGAACAAACTCGTTACCCGCATGGGCCACTCGGTATCGGCGGTGGATACAACCGACCTCACACATATTGAGCAGGCCTGGCAAGACAACACGGCGCTCGTGTGGCTGGAAACACCAAGCAACCCGCAAATGCGTATCAGCGACATTAAGGCCGTAGCCACGTTTGCCCATGAACGCAACGCCAAGCTTTGTTGCGACAATACGCTTGCAACCAGCCTGTGGCAGCAACCTCTTAAACTGGGTGCCGATTTTTCCATGCACAGTTCAACCAAGTTTTTAGGCGGTCACAGTGATGTTCTCGGCGGAATCATTATCGCCCATAAGAAAGATGAAATGTTTGACCGCATACGCGAAGTGCAGCAAATCGGTGGCGCGGTTCCTAGCCCGTTCGATTGCTGGTTAATACTGCGATCTATAACCACTCTTTCCGTGCGCGTTCGGCGACAAACGAAAAACGCGCTCGTACTAGCGCAACATTTCGATAAACATGAAGGCGTAAAACAAGTGCTGTACGTGGGCCTTGAAAACCATCCAGGCTACGCGCTCAATCAAACACAAATGGGTCAGGGCGGCGCGCTGCTTTCATTATTAATTGAAGGTACGGCTGAAACCGCCATCGCGGTTGCAAAAAACACCCGTCTGATTAAACAGGCCACTAGTCTTGGCGGAGTAGAATCACTGATCGAACATCGCCATTCAGTTGAAGGCGCAACCTCAGCAAGCCCGCCCAACCTGCTGCGCCTTTCGGTGGGCCTTGAGGACCCTGAGGACCTGATTCAAGACCTTGAACAGGCTCTGCTTATGGCGAGGAAGTGAATTCTGGAACTAGCTTCGAATACCCGTACCTTTATTCAGCAAATGCACGCAAAACACGCCCAGCAGAATAACAAAGGCAATAATTATGGCGTAAGCGGTGCCAATGCCAATATCAGATTCGCCCAAAAAGCCGTATCGAAAACCATTCACCATGTAAAGAATGGGGTTGGCTCTGGACACGTTTTGCCAAAACTCCGGCAGCAGATTGATCGAGTAAAACACGCCGCCGAGATAGGTTAAAGGTGTTAACACAAAGGTAGGAATAACGGATATCCCTTCAAAGTTTTTGGCGAAAATGGCGTTAATGAATCCTGCCATGGAAAACACGATGGAAGTAAGCACAACCACCGACAAGGTTATCCACGGGTGCTGAACTTCAATGTCAGTAAAAAAGAGCGCAACGCAGCTCACAATGAGACCGACACAAAGCCCTCGCACAAGACCACCCGTGATGAAGCCCAACAGCACGGTAATGTTAGCCAGTGGAGAAACTGTTATTTCTTCAATGTAGTTACCAAACTTGGCGCCGAAAAACGAAGACACGACGTTGCCGTAGGAGCTGCTAATGACCGACATCATGATGAGTCCGGGGGCAATGTACTGCATGTAACTGTAACCACCCATCTCGCCAATTCGGGACCCTATGAGATTGCCAAAAATGACAAAGTACAATGTCATGGTGATGCACGGCGGCACCAATGTCTGAATCCAGATGCGTAAAATACGCGTAATTTCTTTGCGTACCAGCGTTTTATAGCCAACCCAGTTGACCGCGAGTGTATTGCTCAACCTAACTCTCCTGCTCGTCTTTGACATCGATCAGCCGGATAAACAGCTCTTCCAGACGATTACTTTTTGTTCGCATACTTTCTACCTCAATGTTGGCGGGAGTGAGTTCGCTGAACAGCTGGTTCAGATTCTGCTCCGAGGTCATATCGACTTCAAGCGTCAGGTCGTCCACACGTCGCGTTACAAAGCCGTTGATCGTCATGTTCGACGGCAACGGCTGCACGCTGGTGAGCAAAAAGGTTTGCACGTGTAGTTTGCGTAGTACGTTCGACATACGATCGTTTACGATAATGCGACCTTTATCGATAATCGCTACGTTGCGACACAGATTTTCCGCTTCTTCAAGGTAGTGTGTAGTCAAAATAATGGTTGTGCCCTGCTCGTTGAGCTTGCGCAAAAACCGCCACATGCTGCGGCGAATTTCGATATCAACACCCGCGGTAGGTTCATCCAGAATGAGCAGACGAGGTTCGTGCATCAAAGCACGGGCAATCATAAGGCGCCGCTTCATACCGCCGGACAGACCGCGCGAAATATCCGCCCTGCGATCCCATAGCTGCAGCTCTCCAAGGTACTTTTCCGCCCGCTTCAGGGCTTCGCCGCGAGAAATTCCGTAGTAGCCTGCCTGATTCATCACAATATTGAGCAATGGCTCAAACTGGTTGAAGTTAATTTCCTGGGGCACCAGGCCAATACACGCTTTGGCCTGCTCTTTGTGCGTGTTCAAATCGTAGTCGAACACCTTAACGGAACCTTCAGTCGCCGTGACCAGCGAACTGACGATGCCGATGGCGGTCGTCTTGCCCGCGCCGTTCGGCCCCAGTACCGCAAAAAAATCGCCCTGCTCCACGGTCAAATCGATGCCGTTGAGTGCTTTAATTGAGTTGTCGTAGGTTTTCTTCAGGCCAGTGATGGTCAGTGCATTCATAGTCAATAACTTTTGGTGGTCTCGGGCCATCTGAACAGACGACCGAATCTGAGTCTAAATCGTGGCGAATCATAACATGCAGGCTCAGCCAGAACAGGTTTCACAAGCCGTTCACACGTTGCTATTCGAGTTCAAGAAGAGAATAATCCAAGGGTACTCACCGGGTAGATTTTAGATTATCTTCCGGCACGGCCTGAGCGCCACAGCAGACCAACCAAAACACCAACAAGAGGACTGAACATGCTCCAGGAATTTAAAGAGTTTGCCATGCGTGGAAACGTGATGGATATGGCCATCGGCATTGTTCTTGGTGGCGCCTTCGGTAAAATCGTCGCTTCCTTTGTGGGCGACATGCTCATGCCCACACTGAGCAAAATTACCGGCGGAGTCGATTTCACAACTTTGTTTGTCAGCATGTCAGGCGATCAGTACGCAACGCTTGCAGCCGCCGAGGAAGCCGGAGCTGCCGCGCTTAAGTATGGCAACTTTGTTCAGACCATTATCGACTTCGTCATCGTCGCGTTTGCGATTTTCCTGGTCGTTAAAGCCATCAACAGTCGCAAGCAGGCTGAAGTAGCCGCAGAGCCCACGACCAAAGCCTGTCCGCGCTGCATGAACAACATTCCTCTTGAAGCAACGCGCTGTGGTTTTTGCACGTCTGACGTTTGACTGGCTTGATCACCCGTAACATGAAACAGTCGCCAGACTTCAAAACCGCCGATTTGTACGACGACCACGGCGGCGGCTTGAACATTGCGACACCCGGATTTCAAAGCTTTGGCGCGTTGCCTGCATTTTTCGGCCAGATTGCCACCGTAAAAGTCCACGAAGACAACGTCTTGGTAAAACAGGCGCTTGGCGAACCGGGCGACGACTGTGTATTGGTAGTAGATGGCGGCGGCTCCATGCGCTGCGCTCTGGTTGGTGACCTGTTAGCCCAAATGGCCATAGACAATCACTGGGCCGGCATCGTTGTATACGGCTGCATTCGAGACAGTCGTGACGTTAACGCTATGTCCATAGGAGTGAGGGCTCTGGGCACTCATCCTGCCAAAAGCGTCAAACGTGGCGCTGGCACTCGCGACGACGAAGTCACTTTCGCAGGCGTCACCTTTGTCCCGGGACATTTTGTGTACTGCGACGAAGACGGCATTGTCACATCAGCAAAAAAACTCACCTTTTAGGTAACCCGGTTTAATTGGCTAATTCATGACTAACGATTACTCCAGTAACAACGTTTTTGTCGACAACGCGTTCGACAGACTGGCTCACAAGCGCACAGATCCCAACTGGGTTCAAAAGCGACTCGCGGACCGCGACACACGTTTTGTCGGGGTCTGGCAACACCGCTGTGCGCTGGCCGATCAACGCCTGCACTTTTTCAAGGCAGGAGAACTCAGCGATTTCGATCTTGATCAAACTATTTTGTTAGGCGATGTGGACGGTGCAGCCTGCTTTGCACTGGATTTTGGTGACGGCCCGTCCCCACCTGAATCGGTGGCTCACTTCGACTTTCAAGGGCTTCGTACCATTGGCATGGCGCTTGACGAGTCAGAAGCTGCGTTAGCAGCCTATGCACAAGCCATGTCGTTCTGGCATCGCCGCCACCGCTTTTGCGGTACGTGCGGAAACCCTGCGGCGCTCAAAGATGCTGGCCACGTACTGGACTGCAGCCGCTGCGACGCCCGCTCATTTCCACGCAGCGACCCGGCTGTTATTGTGCTCGCCGCACGCGACGACCGTGTACTGCTTGGCCGCCAGGCGTCCTGGCCTCCCGGCCGATACTCAACCATTGCTGGGTTTGTGGAACCGGGTGAGAGCCTCGAAGACACCGTGCGCCGCGAAGTTGCCGAAGAAACCGGACACTGCGCAAGCGAAGTTCGCTACTTTTCTTCGCAACCCTGGCCGTTCCCTTCTTCACTCATGTTGGGCTTTAGCGCTACAGTGAGCGCTGAACCTGTGTGCGATCCGGACGAAGAACTCGAGGAAGTGCGCTGGTTCACGCGCGAAGAAATCATCGAACGCGAAACCAGCGGACCGAAACTGGTGCCGCCGCCGCTGTCCATTGCTTACCGACTGATCGAACACTGGTTCAACCTCGACAGCGACATTCCTCTGGCCGAGATTGTCAGCCGATAGCCATGTGTTTAATTGCATTTGCCTGGGAGGCGTCAGCTGAATACCCCTTTGCACTAGTAGCTAATCGCGACGAATTTCATGGTAGACCCACAAGCGCACTTGGCTGGTGGCCCAACACTCAAATAGCCGCTGGTCGCGACCTACAGGCGGGTGGCACCTGGCTCGGCATTACGGCCGGCGGTCGATTCGCCGCCGTTACCAACGTGCGTGAAGGAGGCGTTGAACAAACCGCCAGCCTTTCGCGCGGGCTGCTGGTTACTCAAGTGCTTGAAGCGCAAGAATCACTGGACGTAGTGGAACAAAAACTCAGCAAAATGGGCGAAGAAACCGCCGGTTTTAATCTGCTGTTCGGCGACCTGTTCGGCTCAAACCATGAGTTACGCTTTTTATCCAATCGCGGCAGTAGCCGCTCTGCTCGCGTGATTTCTTCCGGCATCTACGCTTTTTCAAACGCAGGTCTTGACGACCACTGGCCCAAAACAGTGGCTGCCGAAGGTGAACTACGGCGCGCGTTGCGTCATCGCCATCCCGACGGATTTTGGGACGTCACGAGTGGCAGAAACGTAGCGCAGCCCGAAGACTTGCCAGACACGGGCGTGGAACTCGACGTGGAACGATTTCTTTCTTCGGCCTTTATCGTTGGGGAAAAATACGGCACTCGAAGCACTATGCGAGTACTGGGACAACCCAAATCCAACATCGAGATGACTGAGCGACGCTACAACGAATTGGGCGAAATAACAGGTTCCAGTCAAATTCGCATTGTGCACCCGACTTAAGCTCTAACAACTGGGTCAGCAATTTATCACCCGCCTTCGGCAGGAAAACTATGCATCCATCTACAAAAGCTACCGCCGCTGCGGGCACCTGGCCGTCTCCTGTAACGCCCGAGAAACTTGCAAGCGCCAGCATAAGGCTTGCCCAGCCTTGTGTAGATGGTGAAAACACCTACTGGCTTGAGGGTCGGCCAACCGAACTAGGCCGCAGCGTTCTGGTCGTAAGCGATGCGCAAGGGCAACAAACGGACTTGACGCCAGCACCGTACGACGTGCTCAGCCGCGTACACGAATACGGCGGCAGTGCCTATCTTGTGAGTCACGGACAGGTGTTTTTCATCAACGCCAGTGACCAGGGTATTTACCGCATTCATAACGACAACATTACGTGCGTTTACCAACAAGAACACACGCGTTTCACCAACATGGCACTGGATATAAACCGCGACCGGCTTGTTTTAGTCGTTGAGCAGCACGGCGGTAATGAAGAACCGCAAAACTTCTTGGGAAGCGTATGTCTTACCAAAGGCGAACTCAAAACCATTTGCCACGGCGCCGATTTTTACAGCTCCCCGGCATTCAACCCGGACTATTCGCAATTGGCCTTTCTGTCCTGGAAACACCCCAACATGCCGTGGGACGAAACGACGCTGCAGGTTGCCGAGGTAGGTCCTGAGCATGACTTAAGCAATGTGTCCGTCGTGAGCACCGGGTTCGCCGCATTCTCTCCCCAATTTGGACCGGACGACCGACTCTATTTTGTCAGCGATCAGAGCAATTGGTGGAACCTGTACGTGCGCGACACTTCAGGCAATGTCAGCCAGCTCACCGATATTCAAGGTGAGCTCGCAATGCCGCACTGGATTTTTGGCATGTCCACTTACGGCTTCATAAACCCGGACACCATCATTGGAGCCTATAGTTCTGGTGGCTTGTGGCAAGTATGTTCCATCGATACTCATTCAGGGAAACACTACGACATTAGTCCGTGGTCGTTAACTGCAATAGAACACCTGGCGGTCAACGGGGACGGTATCGTCTGTCACGCCGCAAGCCCGGACCAGATTGACGCCATTATTCGAGTACATTTAGAGCCTCAGGTCACTACGCAGTTGCTGCAAAGCGCGAGTGAAATTTCACTTGACCCTGCCATGGTATCGCGAGCATCACCCATCACTTTTGGTAATGCAGGTTCCGATAAACCCGGACAGAATCAGCCCGGTACTTTAGCTTACGGGTTTCACTACGCGCCGCAAAACGCGACCACGACACTCGCCGAAGGGGAAAAGCCACCCCTGATCGTTCTCGTCCACGGTGGTCCTACTACCGCAACCGGCAGCGGCCTCAACCCACGCATTCAGTTCTGGACGTCGCGCGGATTTGCCGTGCTAGACGTCAACTATCGGGGTAGCACAGGATTCGGACGCGCGTTCCGCCACAGCCTGCGCGGCCAATGGGGGAAATTTGATGTGGAAGACTGTGTGAACGGCGCGCAATATCTAATCGATCGCGGTTTGGCACATCCTGGGCGTGTTTACATCATGGGTGGAAGTGCAGGCGGTTACACCGTACTTAGTGCACTAACTTTTACCGACTTCTTTGCCGGTGGCATTAGCCTGTATGGAATTGGCGATCTTGCGCTGCTCATCAAGGACACGCACAAATTTGAAGCACGCTACACGGACACGCTGGTCGGTCCGTACGACAAAAAACTCTACCGCGACCGATCACCCTTGTTCTTTGCCGATCAAATACGGGTTCCAGTGCTTTTTTTCCAGGGCACCGAAGACAAAATGGTTCCGCCGAACCAGGCCGAAACCATGGTCAACGCTCTTAAAAAGAACGGTGTACCCGTCGGCTATGTGCAAATGATCGGAGAAGGTCACGGCTTCAGACGCGCAGACAGTATCATCACACTCATGAATACATCGCTGGCGTTCTTATTGAAAGTAATGGGCCAGAACGACCCGACTAACACGCCGTTAAAATTGTACAATGACGATCAATTGAGTGTGTAGAGATTCGCACCCAAGGGGCCGACGCACAAATTCCGGGCCAATATCAGACAGATCGCCCGCACGGTACGCACAAGCGTAGTAACCAGTTTAGGAAAAACACCAACAGCACTCGAGGAACCTGCCATGAAGCGCACTTTTAACGTACTCACTCTCACCCTTTCCTTATCACTACTAAGCGCCTGCGCGACCGGGTTCGGCAGCGAACAAACTGCTGAGGAGCGCGGTCTACAGCTCGCACAAAAAATGTTGATTGTGGATACTCACATCGACGTTCCTTACCGTCTGGAAGACAATCCGGCCGACGTGTCCCAAGCCACAGAAGACGGCGACTTTGACTATCCGCGAGCGATCGCAGGCGGACTCAACGCACCCTTCATGTCCATCTATATTCCTGCCGAAAAAGAAACCGATGGCACAGCCACCGCGCTCGCCGATAAACTAATTGACGACATCGAAGCCATCGCGGCCGGCGCGCCCGGGAAGTTTGCTATAGCAACCAGCACCAAAGACCTTCTGGACCATCAACGAAAAGGGCTTATTTCACTGCCAATGGGCATGGAAAACGGCGCACCCATCGATGGCAAACTTGACAACCTCGAACACTTTTACAAGCGCGGCATTCGCTACATCACGCTAACGCACTCCAAAAGCAATCACATTTGCGACTCGTCCTACGATCCGGAACGTCAGTGGAACGGCTTAAGCCCGTTCGGCGAAGAACTTGTTGTCGCCATGAATGACATTGGCGTCATGGTCGATATATCACACGTATCAGACGACGCCTTCTACGACGTCATGAAAATCGTCAAAGTGCCGGCAATTGCTTCGCATTCGTCAGCACGACACTTCACGCCCGGATTCGAACGCAATATGGACGACGACATGATCAAAGCCCTGGCCGCCAACGGTGGTTTGATCATGATTAATTTCGGCTCAACGTTCATCCACCAGCCCTCTCGAGACAACTACACAGCACTGACCGATGCGCGCACCGCCTATCTTGAGCCACTTGGCCTCGATGACGACGAAGACGCCAAGGACAAATTCACCGAAGAATACCGCAGCAAGACGCCGTTCTTTTTCGCCGACACAAGCCATGTTCTCGACCACATCGACCACGTACGCGATCTGGTTGGCATCG
>QIGP01000171.1 GCA_003228965.1 Gammaproteobacteria bacterium | reverse complement strand
CCACGAGCCCGGCAACTTGCGTCTGTCCGGTCCACGGCGGTGCCTGTCCAGCTAGCGGTCTGCCAGCTAGCGGTCCAGCTAGCGTAGGTGCTGAATCAGTACCTGAGGTTTCTATCTTAACTAATTGTAATATATTAAGAAATTTACCTTTTTCATTGACTTGATTTACACCTTGAGCGGCACCTGATGCTGCAGCACCTGGCTGAGTCTGGGTGCTATCCGTAAGCAGCGTAGCCAGCGGACTGGTATTTAAAGTTGGTGTCACAAGAAACTCCTGTTCGTTGGACTAATCCGTTGTTGCCTAATTACAAAGCAAATTCCGTGCCATTAGCGTATTCAATACATTTGGAAAAACACTCATGGATCAGATCACCCGGTCGCTACAAATCCTATGCGCCTTAATATGGAAATGCGCCCATGATCAGCACCTCGACTACGAACCCGGCTCATACGGAGTGACCACCATGAACCCAGATTTTCTGGCAAAACTGCAAAACGTAACCAATCTGCCAACCCCGCCTGCAGTAGCGGCCCAAGTGATAAGCCTCGCCCAAAAACCGGAAGTTTCAATGGGCGACCTGGCCGAAACAATCACATGTGACGCTTCTTTAACTACCAAGATCCTGCGAGTGGCCAACTCACCGATGTACGCACAGCGCCGACAGTGCGCCAACCTTCACCAAGCCCTGGTCGTGCTTGGCATCAATGCTGCTGTGACACTCTCGCTTGGTTTCTCCCTGCTGCCCATGTTGCGGCGGTCACCAAAAGAGAACAAACACTTGTCCTATGTCTGGAAGCGCTGCGTCTTATCAGCCGTGTCCGCGCGTGTTCTGGCACAACGCTCGAAACTGCAAGGAACGGAGGAGGCCTTTCTGTCTTCCCTGCTGCAGGACATTGGAATAATGGCCATCGACCGAATTCAACCCGATTTCTATCAGTCGTGCGATGCATTTTTCCATGACCACCACCAGCTGCGTTCGTACGAGACACAGCAGCTTGGCGGCGACCATTCTGAAGTCGGTGCCTGGCTACTGGAAAACTGGGGTCTGCCGAACTACCTGCAAGAAAACATAGCGGCCAGCCATAAGCTGGATTACGAACTCCCGGATGAGCCCGATCGTCAGAAGCTCGCCCGTTGTGTCGCTTTATCCGGCATGGTTGCCGACCTGTGGCTGCAAGACGGTGATGACGCCGCAGGTTTCGCCGAAATCGCCAGGATTGCCAGGAAAAGCATCGGCATGGAATACGAAACGTTCGCCATGGTCATGGGCGAAATTGGCACCAACATTCCCGACATGGCAGCAACGTTCAAAACCGAACTCATCTCCGAAGAAGAAGCGCAGAACATTGTTGAACAGGCTCAGGAGGCACTCACCATGCGCAACCTGATCTCAATCAACGAAGTAGCCGAGCTAGGCAAGAAAGCGAGGCAGCTAACCACGCTTGCTCACGACCTACAGCTCGAAAACCAGAAAGACGCGCTCACCCATGTATCCAACCGCGGCCATCTGGACGAAATTTTAACCAAAGGCTTCAATCACGCAAAACGTTTTGGCTGGACCCTGTCGATTGCTTTTGTAGACCTGGATTATTTCAAAATCGTCAATGACAGTCACGGCCACCAGGCTGGCGACACCGTGCTAAAAAGAATTGCCCATAGCCTGAATGACCTGGTGCGATGTACCGATACTGTAGGGCGTTTTGGCGGCGATGAGTTCGTGCTTATATTGCCAGGTGCCGACGAGGATGGCGCCGAGATTGTCGGCCAGCGGGTTCTGAACGCACTGCGTGAAACTAAACACGATGTATCGCCCAACGAGTCTATCGTAATCACGGCCTCAATTGGCTGCGCAACGCTGAACCAAAACAACCCGTTTTGTACGGTCGCTGAATTCCTCGCGGCCGCCGACAAAGCCGTTTACGCAGCGAAGGACCTTGGCCGCGATCAAATGGCCTCCTACGTGGATGAGCAACGTGAGAATATCGCGGCCATTACTGCCTGATTGTTGGGAGGTCAAAATTCGGCGACGGATAAGCTTGAATACGCTGAAAGCAAACGCCCACATACCGAAGCTGAATGGGTTAATCGAAGTCTTTAAAGCCGGAACGGCCGGCGGTTTCGTCCTGAAGTTTTTGTTCGCGAGCGCTTTCCAGGTTCAACTCTTCGTCAAAACGCAACTCACAAAGTTTCTCAACAGACAACGTCTTGCGACGACGGGCTAACCACCGCTGACGCAGTTCTGCACGTTCTATTTCTGCACGCTTGATCAGCATTTCCTGTTGACCGATAGCATCGTTCAAGCGTTGTTGAAATGCTTGCTGATTCTGCAAACGGCCCGGGTCTGTACTGAGCCCGGCGCGTAACGCCGCACCCTGACGGTCACGATGGTCGCGTAGTTGCCTGAGTTGCTGCACCGCCTGGTCGAGCTGTAGCTGAAACTGCCCGACCTCTTTTGCAAGAACCTGCTCGCGCTTGGCGAAAACCTGTTTGACTATATCCAGTCGTTTAGCGTCCCGCTTCATGCGATTACCGACTCGTCGACTGGGCTATCTGTGCTCATCAATAAATCAGTGAGCTGCGTCAAGCTTTGCTCGCTTGAAACCGACGCTTGCATGTCCTGACGCAGGAAAGCGACCAGTCGTGGCCAACACTCAATGGCTTCGTCAATGAGTGGGTCGGTCCCCACTTGATAGGCGCCAACGTTAATCAAATCCTGGTTTTGTTGGTAAGCGCCGTACAGGGTTCGAAACTTTGTAACCAACTCCCGGTGATCCGCCGATACAATCTGATTCATCGTACGACTAATGGAAGCTTCAATATCTATCGCCGGATAAAGACCAGACTCTGCCAGCTGACGAGACAAAACCAGGTGACCGTCCAAAATGGCACGGGCCGCGTCGGCAATCGGATCGTTCTGATCATCGCCTTCGGTAAGCACCGTATAAAATGCCGTAATCGACCCTTGTCCGTGGTCGCCGTTACCCGCACGTTCAACCAGGCGAGGTAGTTTGGCAAACACCGAGGGTGGATACCCTTTCGTGGCAGGCGGCTCGCCAATGGCCAGCGCAATTTCACGTTGAGCCTGGGCAAAGCGCGTTAAAGAGTCCATCAAAAGTAATACATCTTTACCCTCGTCACGAAAGTGTTCCGCAATACTGGTTGCAAGCTTCGCACCATGCATCCGCATTAGCGGTGAGTGATCCGCAGGACTGGCTACGACCACAGAACGGCGCATGCCCTCCTCGCCCAGGGTGTCCTCAATGAACTCTTTAACTTCCCGGCCACGTTCACCAATTAGCCCAACTACGATTACATCAGCAGTAGTAAAACGCGTCATCATTCCAAGCAAGACACTTTTCCCGACACCACTTCCTGCAAACAAACCCATACGTTGTCCACGCCCGACCGACAGTAGTGCATTAATTGAACGCACACCGACGTCGAGCGGCTCTCGTACGGGTCTTCGGGCAAGAGGATTGATGCGCTTACCTACCAGAGAAACACGCTTGTCAAGACGCAGCGGTCCTTTACCATCAAGAGTACGACCCTCTGCGTCAATCACGCGCCCAAGCATTGCGTCACCTACCAAAGCCTCCGCGGCGTGGCCGGACGGAATAACGCGAGCGTTGGGCACGACACCGCGCATGTCGCGGGTGGGCATCAAATAAAGCTTGTCGCCTGAGAATCCTACGACCTCCGTTTCAACTCGACTATTGTCCGGGGCAACAATTTGGCAGCGTGCGCCAATAGGTGCACTACAACCTGCCGCTTCAAGAGTCAGGCCAACTACACGACGCAGAACGCCTTCAACAACGAGGCCTGGTGCTTCCTCTATTTTTCCTTCGTAAGAAGCGATTCGTTTCGCCCATTCGGGCCCTCGGTTCATCGAACCGGAATACGCCTCACTCATCATTTACTTCCTTTAATTCCTGTCGATCCGCTGAGTCATCTGATTCGCGCTCGTCTCCAAACAAGGTCGCGACAAGCGCTGAAATCCGCGACTCTATACGCGCATCAACATGCGAAAACTCGGTTTCGATGCGACAACCCCCACGCGTTAACACAGGGTCTTCTGTAATAGCCCATGCTCGTTCGCCTTCCGCAGGCTTAAGATAATTACGCACAATTTCGGCGTCTTCGGGATGCAAACGCACGCGTACTTCTCGCGCTGCAATCGGAAGCACGGCAAGTGCCTCACGAACTGAACCGATGACGTGTGAAGGCTCAGTCTTTATCTCTCGTCGAATAATGTGATGCGCAACGACCATGGCTAGTTGCACCACCTGTTTCTCTACGCTTTCGTCCAGGCGCTCAAACGGTCGAGCTAATTGCTGAATAAGCATCTCCAAACGCTTCGCTTGCGTACCACATTTTTCCGCTCCGGCTTTAAAACCTTCCTGAATGCCAGCCGCATAGGCCTCTTCGTACGCTTGTTTTTGCAGCGCTTCAAGCTGAGTTACAGAAATACCAGGCGCACCTGAACCCACGTTCATGCCAGGCTCGAACTCTGGCGTTTCCCAGCGATCAAACTGTTGATCAGACTCAGTAACCTGGACAGATTCGCAAGTAGGTGCGGGATCAGACAAAATCGTCTCCGCCGCCTGCAGAAATTACAATATCTCCAGCATCAGCCATACGTTTGGCCACAATTAATATTTCTCGCTGCGCGTCTTCAACGTCGCTGAGACGCACAGGCCCTTTGGCTTCCAAATCTTCCTGCAGCATCTGGGCGGCACGTTTGGACATGTTGCGATAGATTTTGTCCTGCATCGCAGGATCGGCTCCTTTAATGGCAAGCCCTAAATGATCTCCCGACACTTCACGCAGTAGCGCTTGAATGTGTCGATCGCTGACCGACAACAAATTGTCAAAGATAAACATGAGCTCCTGAATTCGAGTGACCAGCTCCTCATCTTTCGAGTTTAGATGCTCGACGACTGATTCTTCCTGGCTGTTGCCCAGCGCGTTCAAGATTCCGGCCGCGACTTTCTCACCACCGATACGTTCGGCTTTCGAGTCAACGCTGCCCGCCGACTGTTTGTCGACCATAGCTTCAAGCTCTTTGAGCGCAGACTGCTGTACGTCGTCCAGCTTGGCAATACGATAGACAATGTCCCCGCGCAGTGACTCAGGAAGCAGCGACAACACCTCAGCCCCTCGGTCAGGGTCTAGATACGCCATTACGATGGCGATAATTTGGGGGTGTTCGTTTCGTACCATATCGACAATCGATTTGGTGTTCATCCACGCGAGCGCTTCCAGACTCTTGCTGGCGCCGTCTGCGAAAATTCGGTCAAGCAACGTATTTGCTTTAGCTTCACCGAATGCGTTAGTTAGAACATTGCGAATATAAGCTTCACCGCCAGCGTTAATACCAGCTCTATCTTCCAAGGTCGCGTCGAGAGTTTCAAACACGCTCTCAAGCTGCTCTTTCTTAATTTGCTCAAGACCACTCATCGCGATCCCAAGTTTTTCAGCCTCATCTGGTGCCATGTGTTTAAGCACTGCGGCGGCGTCTTTTTCACCTAAAGACAAAAGCAATATTGCGGCTCGCTCAGTGCCTTTAACTTCTCCTGCCTCAGCCATCTTCGGCCACCCATGTCTTTACCACACTAGCGACGCTTTCTGGATTGTCGGCCGCGAGCTTTCTGGCATTATCAATGCGCTTTTCTACGGGCATTTTGTCGTGCTCCGGCAGCGCGGCAACTGCGCCGCCTGTGCCTGAGTCTTCTACTGCGAGCATGCGGCCGCCTCCACCAGCATCACCTCCGGCATAAGCGAGCTGCGGAACGGTAGCGGCCTGGATAAGGCTACGCGACATAGGTCGTAGCGCACCAAAGAACAATATGAGAACCAGTAAGACACCGAGACCTTGTTTCAGCAGGTCGCGAAATGCCGGCGTTTCCCACCACTTGGGCGCGGCTGGTGGCTCACCAAAATCAACGGTTTCGAAAGAAGAATTCACCACCTGAATGCTGTCCCCCCGCTCTGCGCTAAAACCAACGGCTTCTCGTACTAGCGCGTTTATTTGCTCGAGTTCGTCCGGTGTTCGTGGAGTTGTAGTGACATTACCTTCGGCATCAACCGACTGACGATCATCTACCAGGACGGCGACTGAGATACGACGAATTTCGCCGGAAGCCTGACGCGTATGACTAACCGTTCGATCAACCTCAAAATTACGTATTGCGTTACGCGCTGTATTCATCGTTGCATTTGCATTTACAGCGTTATCTGTGGCTGCAGCGTTGCCGGCGACGGGCGGCTGATTTGTCAGTGCTCCCGGGATACCTTCGGCACCTTCAGTATCAGAGCGTCGCTCCTGGAAACTGGTGTTTTCGCTGCGCATTACCGAACGATCGGGGTCGTAAACTTCTTTGGTTTCTTCACTGACGGTGTAGTCAAGGTCGGCAACCACCTTTGCGCGTACTTTGCCGTTGCCTACAATAGGACTTATCAGTTCTTCAATGCGCTGGATGTAACTTTCTTCAACGCGTTGGGTGTGCTCAAACTGATTGGCTGAAATAGCGTAATCACTTGAATCGTCGGGCGAATTCAACATGCGCCCGGACTGATCTACCACAGTGACCTGATCCGCTTCCAGACCATGAATACTTCGAGCAAGAAAATACACAACCGCCGCCACTTGTTCGTTTTCGAGGCGTTGCCCTGCTCGCAGGTCTAACATCACGGAAGCCGTTGTTTTGCTGCGATCGCGAATGAATACGGAGTCTCTTGCCAGAGCAATGTGAACTCTGGCGCTCTTGATCGGCTTTAATTTAGCAATAGTTCTACCCAGTTCGGTCTCCAGGCCATGGTTATAGCGCTTGGTCTCGATGAACTGGCTTACGCCAAATCCAGGTTCATCCTGGAGCATATCGAGACCGACATCAGAATCCGATGGCAAACCCTCTCCGGCAAGCTTCATCCGTGCCTCATGGACAAATTTTGCCGGTACCGTAACGGCGCCATCACCTTGAAGTTTGTAAGGAATGCCGGCGCTCTCCAGCGACTGAACAATTTCAGATGCCTGTTGATCGTCAAGGTTGGCATAGAGCAAATTGTAGTCGGGAGATTGTGTCCACATGATCACCAGTACACCCAGTGCTACGCTTGCCGCAATAGCCACCATCGTTAAGAGTTGGCGCACCGCCGTGTTGGAGAGCATGCCCTGAAGCGAATTCGACTGATTTTGAAGTGTTACTGTATCCATCGTGGAGAGGTTTATCCCTGTTTATTAGTATCGCTCGGAAGTAGCAAGCCTTTGCTTTAATTGGCCCTGCTATACCGGCATATTCATGATTTCCTGATAAGCATTGACCAGTTTGTTACGTACTTCGGTCATTGCTCTGAAAGAAAGGTCGGCTTTTTGCAACTGAAGCATCACTTCCGTCAAACCCGTGTCCGGGTCCCCCTGCTCAAATGCTTGTTTCATGCTCGACGCAGTTCGTTGTGTGTTGCTGACGCTGTCAATCGAATCTTTGAGCATTGATTTGAATGCGGCAGGATCTGCCTCATTGACACCGCTACCGCTTGGCAGAGAGCTTTCGAGTCGCCCAGCTGTCACCCGCATTTGGGCGAGCAGTGAATTAATGTCCGTGGTACTCATTCATCGATCTCCAGTGTCATTTATCTGACGTTTTTTACGTCACTATTTACCTTAAGCAAAATTCGAGCCAAAACGGTCAGGAATGCTAATTCCGGCGTCTCTTAAACGTGCAATCTTGTATCGCAAGGTGCGTGGACTGATGCCAAGTCGCTCGGCAGCCGCCTTTCGATTACCACTTCCAGCGGTAAGAGCATCAATAATCAGCCTCTCTTCCTTGTTTCGAAGGTCCGCACGTAATTCGCCGGTTTCGTTACCGTAGGTACTATCAGGGCGTGCGCTGTGCATTACCTGTTCGAAGCAGAGGTCTTCCACGTCAATCGTGTCGCCACCCAGCAAAATCAAAGTTCGTTGAACCAGGTTGTCCAGCTCGCGAATGTTTCCTGGCCAATCGTATGCCGTTAGTCGTTTCGCAGCGTCCTTGGTCAAGGTAACCTTTACACCATTAATCGGGTGCTGAGATATCAAATGTTCCACTAGCGGAATAATGTCACCACGTCGCTCACGCAGCGCTGGCAGCGTCAACGGGAACACGTTGAGTCGGTAGTACAGGTCTTCTCTGAACTCGCCGTTATCTACGTGACGCTTGAGGTCACGGTTGGTGGTCGCTAATACGCGTACATCTAACTCGATTGTGGTCTGCCCACCGAGTCGTTCAAGCTCTCGCTCTTGCAACACTCGCAATAATTTCGCCTGCAAGGCCAGGTCCATTTCGGATATTTCATCCAGCAGCAGCGTGCCACCTTGCGCCTGTTCAAATTTTCCTGGACGCGCCGTCACTGCACCGGTAAAAGCGCCCTTCTCGTGCCCGAAGAGCACAGCCTCCAGCATATTCTCAGGAATGGCGGCGCAATTGATGGCAACAAACGGACCTTCGGGGCGAGTGGAGTGGCGGTGAATAAACCGGGCAAAGACTTCTTTGCCTGTGCCACTTTCCCCACTGAGCATAACGGTCGCTTCGCTTGCCGCGACGCGTTTGGCTAATTCCAGAATCTTGACAGTGCACGGATCTTCCGCAATGAGCCCCTGCTCAGGTAAATCAGCGGGTAAGAAGCGCTTCACCGTTTCGACAAGAGTCGCTGCAGCAAACGGCTTTACAAGGTAATGGCTCGCGCCCAGTCGCATAGCTTCAACGGCTTTTTGAATGGTGCCGTAGGCTGTCATTAACACAACAGGAAGCTCTGGATGCAGCGCTTTTATGCGACCGAGCAAATCAATCCCGTCCATCTTTGGCATTTGTACATCACTAACCACTAGAGCAATTTCGTGATTTCCCAACATTTCCAACCCTAAGTTGGCACTCGAAGCACAGACCACCTCAAAGTCATCCAACTCCAGCGTATCTTTGAGCGCTTCGCGTAGTTCGTCGTCGTCTTCAACAATCAATATAGTCTTGTCGTTCATAACAAATCCTTTACTAGCAAGCAGTCGGCAAATAAATCGCGCTTGCCTGATGTGATTCTTTAACCGGAGTCCACTCCCTGCCACGACTGGATAGCGCCCGGTCGCCTTCGGAGTTAGTTATTCTCAGTGTGAAACGCGTGCCTTCGCCAAGTCTTGAAGACACGCTCACATCGCCTCCGTGTGCACGAGCAGTAGACTGGACAACCGCCAGACCTAATCCGGTACCTGCGGGACGCGTGGTAAAAAAGGGCTCAAACACTCTGGCCTGAGTTTCTTTCGTCATACCGGGGCCGTTGTCCTCGACAATCATTTCAACGTCGCCGTTGTCCAGTGAATTTGCGGCCAGGCTAACAACGGCATGTCCGTCGCCTGCTTGAAGCGCATTACTACCAAGGTTGCATAGAGCACCCAATAGCGCCTCGCGATTACCGTTAATAGGCGCCGTGTCAAAATCAGGCTCGATGACAATTTGGTCGTTCGTACCAAGCTGCGCTTCCAGCACCTGTGCAACTTCATAGAGAAGCTCGTCGACTGAAAATGCTTCGGTAGCCGTTCGTCCACCACGAGCAAAAACCAACATATCGTCGACCATCCGCTCTAGCTGCTGAATTCGTGCCGAGATTTTTCCGGCGTATCGTTGACGTTGAGAATTACTCAGGACGTTACGCTGCAAGTGCGAGCTGTATAGCATTGCTGAGCTAAGCGGCGTACGAATCTGATGGGCCAGGCGCGCGGCCATTTCACCCATTTCGGACAAACGCTGATTACGTTCCAGTAGAGACTGTAAGTGACGGGTTTCAGTTACGTCGGTCAGTAGAATAATTTGTCCGGGTTCTGCGACAAGGCGACTACGTGCCAGACTAATACGTCTACCACACTCAAGTTTGAGCTCGCCTTGAGCGTTGGTTGCCCGGGCGCGTTGCAAGACGTCGCGCCATTCCCGGCCATTGAGCGGTTCGCCTAACATTTGCAGCGCCGCCGGATTGAATTCGATGATGCGCCCGTTACCATCCAAAACGACGACGCCGCCTGGAAGAGCTTCGAGCAAACGTTCGAGTCGGCTTGCCAAGCGTTCTTTTTCAGCCAGCTGACGAATGCGCTCGCTACGGGCGGCGGCCAGTTCGTGAGTCAGAACACTTACCTGTTCTTGCAACTCAGCGTATGCGTCCTGCAGTTGTGCCGACTGTTCATTGAACGCTTCAAAAGCCTGTTCAAGAATGTGTGTGTTCTGCGTTGCTTGCATGTTCTTAGTTCCTCGCTGCTAAACTTGAGCACCTGAACTAAGAACTTGCAATAATAGTGCCAACTATCGTTTGCCTTTATTTATAGGTTTTTAGGCTGTTCCCGATGAATCTCGTGTCAATTTTTTGACGCGACTACCGATGAACCCGACAGGTCGTATTTGCGTAATTTCTCTACCAAAGTCGTGCGCCCCAGGTTCAACAGGCGCGCTGCGCTCGCTACCGTTCCGTTACTCGCTCTGAGCGCCTGAGAGATCAGCTTTTTCTCTACGTTGCTCAGGTGTTCGCGCAAATCAAGCCCCTCGCCTGGCAGCTGCGTTTCACTGCTCACCTGAGTGTTTTCATCCAATAATTCGTCGTCAGTAGTATCAACACAATGGTTACGGTATTTGCTTGGCAAATCACATGTGTCAATCATACCGTCGCTGTTTTGTATGGTTAAGCGTTCCACCAAATTCGACAATTCACGAATGTTGCCGGGCCAGGCGTAACTGCCGAGCGTTCTCATAGCGTCAGAGGTTAGACGCAAACTGCAGCGACCATCGTTTTCCTGGCGTGACATCAAGTTGGTAACCAGTTCAGGCAAATCCATTTTGCGCTTGCGAAGGGGTGGCATTTCGATGGGAAATACGTTCAATCGATAGAACAGATCAAGACGAAATTCTTTTTTCTCAATGGCCTCTTCGAGACAGCAGTGCGTAGCGGCAAGTACACGAACGTTACATTGACGGGTTTTAGTGCCACCTACTCGTTCGTAGCAACGTTCCTGGAGCACACGCAGTAACTTCACCTGCATGGTCACGCTCATGTCGCCAATTTCATCCAGGAACAAGGTACCGCCCTCAGCCATTTCGAAACGGCCTTTGCGGGAATTCAGCGCACCTGTAAATGAACCCTTCTCGTGACCAAAAAGCTCACTTTCGAGCAATTCGGCGGGAATGGCTCCGCAATTAATAGGCACAAAAGGCATATCGGCTCGGCTTGAATTCTCATGTATGGACCTGGCAACAACTTCTTTGCCAGTTCCAGACTCACCGGTGATGAGTACCGTACTGTTGTGAGGCGCTACCTGCTCAATAAGCTCACGTACACGCGAGATACGTTTCGAGCGCCCGGTTGGCGTGAATCGTTTCGCCATGCTCTGGCGACGGTCACATTTCTCGGCCCGTTCGAGTAGCGAAGCTAGCTCTGGACTCTCAGCTGGCGAATGCATCGACCACGCGCGTTGTGGATCTAGTTGATTAACCAAAGTTGGGTCGTCGGTGCTGTCCGGCATCATCAAAAACGGTACTCTACTCGCTCCTGGACGACCGATTTTCAGCAGTGATTCCAACTGAGGGGCTGCGGAAACTTTTCCGAGCATAACGGCAAGATAATTATTCTTGGCCGATCCTGGGTTTGGAATGTCTTCGAGGTTGGTCACGACTACAGATTTGTAGTGGATGTTTTCCAATGCTGCTTGGGTTATTTGAGCTCGTTCTTTGTTTTGGTCGATGACCAGAACTTTCGAGTTCTTGAAGGTAGCATTCATACGTTATTCCTATTTTTATAGGTGCCATTAACAAGACACCTTGACTAATCCATCAGACTATTTGACTTAATAGTTACTACGTTGAAAGCAGGCTACTTCTATTACGGAAGGTGAAACTGTGAGGAAAATCACACAAGTTTTGGAATCGGCAAATACCCTTTCCGGGTAAACCCGCCTTATGGTGTATTTACTCAGGATTTGTCCGGTATATTATTATTTTTAGTTAAATAGCTTTGACCGATGTTTGACGATATTTCAGGTGCTACGCGCAACTTTCCGAAGTAAAATTGCAGGCGTCAATAAGCTTTCCCGTCAATACTCATGCAAAGAACAAATGCTCCAGCGTTGGTTTTTATGCACTGAAGACGACACCTTTATGCTCGACAATCTCGTTTAGAGGTTATCCTGTTGCTCTTGTCAACCAAAACTCACTTTTACCTTACCGACTCGTTGTGAAGTGACGACTACGCGCGGGAAGGAGCTACGAAGAACCGCGTTGTTGCTCAGGTTACTAAGAATCCAATTTTCCCGGTGCCATAAGAGGGAATATCTACAACAAACCGAAAACTCTTTGCATGTTCTTCAATACCGGTTTTGTGAGCATCAGTTTCGCCTTTTTCAAGTACCTTGTCTAAACGCAAATGCGGACCTCCGTCGCGCATCATTAGTTTCGAACAGATGTTCATCACCTCAAAGAAATTGGCTTTCATCATGTCGGTCAACTGCCCTTCCTTTACGGCGTCGTTAGCTACACCGGCAGGAATCATTGAAAGCGCTGCACCGGAGTATGCTGTAAAAGGCATATCACTGAAACACATCGCTACCAGGTTATTATCTTTGTCAATAAAGGTTGCACCGTTTACATTGTCTTCAAGTGAATCTTTAGATTCCGTCACATCAATTTCCGGCCCGAAAATCATTTCCAGAAGTTTAACAATAGCTTCGGTGGTTGGCTTGCCATAATTCATCGTATTTTCCCTTGTCTTAGGTTCTATTATGCGAGGACTGTACTTAATACTTTTTCAAAGGACTCGACCGAAAAAGGCTTGGAAATTAGAAATTTCGCACCCGCATCTGTAGCTTGCTTACGCATCTCAACCGTTGACTCCGTAGTTATGAAACCAAAGTCGACATTAATTTCCTCAGCGCGCAGTGCTTCCAGAAGCTCAATACCAGTCATGTTAGGCATATTCCAGTCAGCGAGCACCAAGTCGGGAATAGCAGCCCGAATACTCTCCAATCCCGCCTTCCCATCCTCCGCCTGCGATACATCGTTACCACCAAAGCCTGCCTGTCGTAGAGTTCGGATTATCATCATCCTCATGGCCAGACTATCGTCGACTACTAATATTTTCATTCTGATCATCCAATTTTTGGGCGCTAAAAACACGTATCGAGGAGTGCCAAAACCACCGATCTACCCTATTTAGCGGCACCGAACACGAGTTCTTTAGGCAAAAATAGGGACACTACCGCATTAAGAAACGCACTGATCTGTCGACCAGGAAATATAGGGAACGAACTTATGGACAGCTCTGCTTGTAATACTCCTCCGGAACCTAATCGAATTTTTGAGTAGCATTTTCTGTTTAGATGGAGATTCTACCGATGAAAAGCCCAAGCAGGCGTTACCGTACCGGATTAGAGGAATTTCCCCAAATCAAAAACCGGCACTTGCCGTTTAATGTCTACTCTTAAGATTGATTGAAACGGAGGTGTTACACATGTTGACTATATCGGCAGCTAAACCAGGATTATGAGCACTATGTCGCAAGAAAAATCTACTAAATTCCTCAAGTAACATATTACTCGTGCCGATAGAGATATAAGGCAATTCAAACGAGCAAATTACAGGAGTTAAGATTTATGACACAGAGTGCTCGAGACTTGGTAGATGACGTCCAGAAACTCACTACCTTTCCAGATGTTGCGTTTCGCATTGACGAATTACTCTCCGATGACAAAACTAGCATTACCGACATTGGACGCCTAATTGAAACAGATCCGGCACTTAGTGCGGCTATGCTACGATTGGCGAATAGCGCGGCTTATACTACCACTGGCTCGGTAGAAACCGTGAACGCTGCGGTTAAATTAGTAGGTGCGCGTGAAACCCGCGATTTGATTTATGCTATTTGCACAACAACGTCATTAAACAGCTTACAAAATGATCTGGTATCTCTTGAAAATTTCTGGAAACATAGCCTGTATTGTGGCGTGGCTGCTCAAACCATTGCTAAGGCCGCCAATGTCTGCAGGGGGAAATCGCCGTTCACTGCCGGACTCTTACATGATATTGGTCTATTGGTCATGCTGCATCAATGTCCTGACCTTTCAGAGCAAACACTAAAATTGGCATTGGACACGGATGACAGCCGATCAACCTGGTTAGCCGAGCGTGAAATTTTTGGTTTCGACCACATGACCGTAGGCGATGAGCTGGCACGCAGCTGGCAGTTTCCTGAATCTATTCGAGCGGCGATAGCAAACCATCATTTGCCACACGTTAAGAGCCCTCACGATGATATGGTAAAGATTGTACACATCGCCAATAGTATCGCCGTACTAGTCGAACTTAAAAGCGAGAACCTGGATGATGGGCCACCAATGGATAGACAGATCATTGCATCGTTAGGCCTAAATGAGGATATTCTCATTGGTAGTCTTGAGTCAGTTCAGGACGCAGCAACTGAACTAGTACATTTGTTTTCCTCCGATTAGGCTTTGGACAAACCCGTAATCCTGGCCGCGATGTTCTCGAGCGGCAAGACCGTATCTACC
>QIGP01000270.1 GCA_003228965.1 Gammaproteobacteria bacterium | reverse complement strand
CCATGACAGCCACCCCACAATCCATCCTGGAAAACACCTTTGGCTACCCTGAATTTCGCCCCGTTCAACTGGAAGTCATTGAACGAACGTTACAAGGCGGTGACTCACTCGTGCTGCTTCCGACTGGCGGCGGCAAGTCCTTGTGCTACCAGATACCGGCTTTGCTGAGCGAAGGCTGTGCGTTGGTTATTTCTCCACTCATCGCACTCATGCAAGACCAGGTCATGGGTCTCGAACAAGCCGGAATCGACGCCGCCTATTTAAATTCAACGCTGAGCTCGCAAGAGCAGAGCGACGTCTACTCACGACTTGACGACGGCTCCACAAAGCTCCTGTACATAGCGCCGGAAAGACTCATGCAACCGGCAACGCTTGAACGCCTGTCGCGCTACAACGTTTCACTGATTGCCGTGGACGAGGCGCACTGTGTTTCGCAGTGGGGCCACGATTTTCGCGAAGACTATTTACTTCTTGGTGCCTTAACGAACACTTTCCCGAGCGTGCCAATCGTTGCACTTACCGCTACGGCGACTGCTCCGGTGCGCAAAGAGATCATTGAACGCTTGCAACTGCGTGAAGCAAGGCAGTTCGTCACGGGTTTCGACAGACCCAACATTCGTTATGAAGTACAAAGCAAGCAGTCACCGAAACAGCAACTCAGCAGTTTCCTGGCAAGACATCGTGGCAACTCCGGAATCGTCTACTGTATGTCTCGCAAGAAAACCCAGAGCACGGCCGAAACGCTGGTGGCGGCAGGCTTCGACGCACTTCCCTACCACGCGGGACTGGACGCTAACATACGAGCACGTCACCAACGACGTTTTCTAACGGACGAAGGCGTCGTCATTGTCGCGACCATCGCGTTTGGCATGGGCATAGACAAACCCGACGTACGTTTTGTTGTACACCTCGACTTGCCCAAGAGTATGGAGGCCTACTATCAGGAAACAGGTCGCGCCGGTCGTGACGGCCTCCCTTCCGAAGCGTGGATGATTTACGGACTTCAGGACGTGGTCCGCCTTCGACAAATGGTCGACGAATCTCCAGGTTCGGATGAACACAAACGCAAAGAACGCGCCAAGCTGGATGCGCTACTTGGCTGGTGCGAAGTCACTTCTTGCAGGCGCATTTCGCTACTGGACTATTTTGGCGACACGCTTGAGGAACCGTGCGGCAATTGCGACGTATGCCAGCTGCCGCCTGAAGTATTTGACGGCACCGAAGCCGCACAAAAGTTAATGTCCACGGTGTATCGCACCGGCCAGCGCTTTGGCGCTGTGTATGTGCTCGATGTATTGACCGGCAAAGCCAGCGACAAAATGACCAACAACGGCCATACCGAACTGAGCGTGTTTGGCATTGGCAGTGAGTACACAACAACCCAGTGGCGCTCGATATTGCGGCAACTTCTGGTACTGGGGTTTCTCAAAGTCGACACCGCAGGATACGGCGGTATTCAGCTCACTCAAAAGAGTCGCTCACTGTTACGTGGCGAAATTGCACTACCACTACGCCGCGACTTGCTCGTCTCGCAGAAAAGCCACAAACCGAAAGCCTCGAAAGCGCCCATCAACGCTGCAGACAGCGATTTGTTCGACGCGCTCAGAGCGTGCCGAAAAGAACTGGCAACAGAGCACGGCGTTCCTCCGTACATAATATTCCACGACACCACGCTCGCACACATGGCCACCGTAAAACCACAGACCAAGACCGAAATGCTTTCGGTGTCAGGCGTTGGCCAAACCAAACTGGACCGATTTGGGACTGAGTTTCTTAATGTGATAGAAACGTACATCACAACTCTACAAACCAAGACGCCATAGAGGCTAGTGAACACACCTGTTAACCTGTTAACCTGTTAAATTGGCCAACTCAATGACTACGCAATTGTCCAAATGGTCACTACACGCGACCTGGGTTGCTCCACTGGCCGCGTTCGCTGTCTTCTTGTGGCTAACACAAACCGGCGCTTCAACAGCCATTGCCTTAACCGCTGCGATCACGCTTTGGACCGCCAGCTGGTGGGTTTTCGAACCCGTGCCTATCCCGGTTGCCTCGTTTATTCCTATTGCACTATTTCCACTGTTTGGAATCCTTAGCCCTGCTCAGGTCGGTGCAGCTTATGGCAGCCCGCTAATATTGCTCCTGCTCGGCGGTTTTATCCTGTCGCAAGGAATGCAAGCCAGCGGCGTCCATCGTCGAATTGCACTCATCATGCTGCAAGCCTTCGGCGGCACCAGTCGCGCGATGGTTTTCGGGTTTCTGGCGGCGGCGGGCGTACTTAGCATGTGGATTTCCAACACCGCCACCGCTCTCATGTTGCTACCTATTGCATTAGCCGCTCTTGAGTCTGTTAACGATCGACGCATTCAAGTTGGCGTATTACTCGCTCTGGCGTACGGCTGCAGTATCGGTAGCCTGGGCACTCCGATAGGCACTCCGCCGAACCTCGTGTTCATGGATGTCTACGAAAAAACCACTGGCCTTGAAATTAGCTTCACCGAATTCATGCGCTTTGGCCTGCCCGTGGTTCTGCTCATGCTGCCTATTGCCGGTGTCATTCTTACGTTCGGTATGCCTTCTGTAACAGTAGATGACCCTGGCGCACCAGAGAGAAACGTACTCTGGCACTGTTTGTTGTGACGGCCGTACTCTGGATTACACGGCGCGAACCCTATGGCGGCTGGTCCGGCTGGCTAGACCTACCCACAGCGAACGATGCAAGTGTCGCGTTGGTGGCGGTAGTAGCCATGTTTTTGATTCCAAGCGGTGACCGTAAAGGAGAGCGGCTGCTCGACTGGACTACCGCCGCCAAGATTCCGTGGGGCATTCTTATACTGTTTGGCAGCGGCATTTGCATCGCACGGGCATTTGTAGAAACGGGCCTTAGCGGGCTAATTGGCGACGCCATTGCCAGCTCCATAACAAACTGGCCACTGTTGGTAACCCTTCTTGTTGTATGCCTGGCCGTTACTTTCTTAACCGAGATGGTCAGTAACACGGCAACTACCACGCTGCTCATGCCTATTTTGGCGGCAGCAGGCGTTGGCGCCGACATGGACCCCCGGATACTCATGTTGCCCGCAGCGATGAGCGCAAGCTGTGCGTTTATGCTACCCGTAGCTACTGGCCCGAACGCAGTAGTGTTTGGTTCGGGCCGTATTCGCATAATAGACATGGCGCGCAAGGGTGTGCTGTTAAATCTCGCAGGCGTAGTGGTTATTACGTTCGTTAATTACTGGTTGCTAAACTAGATCTTCGAAGTTATCAAATTGTTGGGCGGGAAAACTAAGGGGCTATTTCAAATGGATGGTGCAGATACTGTTATTTCCGAAAAGAAGCAAGTCCATGAAATTCTCGATTACACCGAAAGAGCTTTTCGTCAAGAGCGGCGAACAACGACACGTCGACACCACTTCCTTCCGGGGTCGCATTGCGAAAGGTGCCAAAGCACTCGGTTTTGTATTCCTTGATGGCACGCCACGGCCTCCAGATCACTTACTGCAGTGCTAACGTGAGAATCATACAATTTTTGAATTGTATCTATTCTCGGACTGTTAAAACGCAGATCCATGGTAACGCACACTACTTAGAAGCCAAGCTTGCGTTTCAGCCATCGCCATTCGGCACGAGCCGCCTCGCGTGTTCCGCCCTGCCTCGAAGTCAGCACAACCCACACAGCAATAATGACAGTAGATATAAACGCATGCGATTGACTGTCCTTCGCAAGCCAAGCCGAAATTAGTAATACGGCCGCGAAGACGAGTGACATAAGCACAGTCTTCTTTTCCTGAGGTGGACTAACAGATGCACTCTTACAGTGAATTCGCGCCAGCCAACGCCTGAACACCGGCAACGTGCTGGCTAGTTGATCGCGTACCTCGCGGGCGTCACCAAACTGTTCAGCTGCATATGCCATGGCGTCACCTGCAGTAGCGCCCTGCTCTATTTGCGCTTCGGCTACGCAGGCCAAATGGTCTTTCAGTTCGTCCAGCCTCTCTTCAGACACGCTGGACCCAACCGCTCCCAAGTGCTCTTCGCACCAGCGGTCGATAAGTTCATTGAGATGTTGATTAGATGCAGACATCAGACAGCCTCCAATTGGTTAATAATCTGGTTGAGTCGCCGCCAATGGGCACGCTGGGTTTCCAGCGCCTGGCGGCCTTCGTTCAAAATGCGGTAGTACTTGCGTTTTCGACCCGCGTCTGACGAACCTGCATAAGACTCAATCAACTCCTTTTTCTCAAGCCGATACAAAATGGGGTAGAGCATGCCGTCTTTCCAGGAAAGATCGCCGTCAGAACACTGCCTGACACGTTCAATAATGGCGTATCCGTAACTGTCGCCTTCGCTCAATATGGACAAAACTATGGGGGTTGCAGAAGCCGCTATCAGGTCTTTGGTAAACATAAAGTAGTCTTAACCGTTACTTAGAAATTCTACGTATAGTTTACTTAGAATTTCTAAGTATTGCAACCCTAAGTATCAGTCTGTCGGGAGGGCACTTGAAGCGCGCCGCAAATGCGGGCACTGAACATAATGCGGGCCAGGTAATTACCAAGAAGGGATCTAGCCTGCATTATTCATGAGTTGGCGGAATTTATCGTCGCTGTGGTGTGGGCAGTTGTGTCGATCGCCCGCCGGGCCATAGCCGTAGCTATGGTTCAAGGGGGATCGGCGCAAATGGCCGCGCCATAGCGGGCGAAAAACCGTCAAGCGGTGTGCACCGCAGTCTGTCGCTGCCCACCGTTCTTTTCAACCTTGTATATCCTTCCTAAGTACGCAGTACCAGCGCACTCATGAATAATGCAGGCTAGACGGAATGGCACTAAGTTTAAGCTTGTGTGAAAGCCTTAACTTCGTCATTGCGAGTGCGAAGCGCGCGGCAATCTCTTAACGCAACGTCTCATAACTGATTGAATCCAAAACAACCTGATGGAGATTGCCACACCCGCTTTGCGGGTTCGCAATGACGAAAAGTTGTTTATATACAAGCTTGAACTTAGTGCCATTCGAATCTAGACGGTTTTGTCCCTTTACGACGAAAAAATCCTGGCACTTCGCTCAGATTTCCCGTGAGCAGGTACTTTTTCCGAACAGACTTTTAAACCTCGACGGCGCTCATTAAACCGTCCGGATCAGGCAGTTTTTCGCTCAGTTCGAAAAAGATAAAGTTGTGAATGCACAACGCCATGCCAAAGATCTGCTCGAAAGCAACGAAATCGGCACGGACATCAAACATCAATCCCGAAGTATCTACAGCAACGCCAGAATAACCGTCTACGTCTTCCATCAGTTCCTGACACCACAGGTCGTCGTCCAAGTTTTTCTCGAACGCATTAACCTCACTGGTAGACTCTTCGCCCCACTGATCACTTGAAGGAGTATGCACAACAAGTCGCTGTCCGTTCGGTGCAGCCATATTCACAGTACCGGTGGCCTGCACACCATCGATATCAAACTCAACGTCGTAGGTATAGCGTGGTCCAACATCCTCAAGCGACTGAAGGAGTCTTCGTGACAGCCAGTCGTCGCTTTGCAGGCGCTCTTTCGGGCCATAAAACAAAGGTGAATCCATAGCGTGCTTACCTATAGTGTGTTTGTTTAAGGTCGTTCCATTGGGCCCAGCATGGTGACCTGTGCTTCGCTTTCTCGCCAAAACACTTCTGCCTTCATGCCGTAGACCCTGGCAAGCTGCTCAGCGGTCAATGTGCTCATTACCGAACCGTCGCTCACCACCGCTCCGTCGACCATCCAAATTAGCCGATCGGCAAAGCGCGCGGCCAATTCCGGGTCGTGCATGATCACCACCGCCCCGTTGCCCCGATTGACGTAGTCACGAATCATCTGCATCACCTGAAACTGGTGCCACGGATCGAGCTCGGCTATAGGCTCATCAGCAATCAGCATGGGTGCCTCTGTGGCAAAGGCGCGCGCGCAGTGGACTCGAGCTAATTCGCCACCCGATAGCTGATCTACTCTTCGATGAGCAAACGACTCAAGGTCACAGGCGGCCAGCGCCCCGTTCACCGCGTCGCGATCCGAACCTGCCAAATGACCCAGCCTTACGCCGTATGCGTATCGTCCAAGCGACACGGTGTCCATCACGCTTAGCGGCCAGGACAAGTGACGACTTTGCGGAAGATAAGCCACTTTCCGGGCCCTGACTTGTTCTGAAATTTTAGTAGAATCAACATCATCTATTATTGCTAATCCACTGTTTATTCGAATCAAACCTAACGCCGAGCGAACTAACGTACTCTTTCCTGCACCGTTAGAACCGAGTAACGCAATAAGCTCGCCAGGACCAAACCGACTCGTCACGTTCGTCAGTACTTCCCGCTCACCGTGCGCTACCGTCACCCCTTGAAGGACAAGCTCAGTCATGACTCAAACCTCGCCTGCTCGCAATCCAGACGAAGGCCGGAGCGCCTATTAACGCCGCCACAACTCCAAGCTTGAGCTCGGTCGACGTTGGAAGTACGCGAACCACAATGTCCGCAGCGAGTAAAATCAATCCGCCTAACAGAGCAGCCGGAACCAGCACCGCTCCTGGCCGGTGCTGCACCCACGGCCGCACGAGGTGAGGCGCAACAATGCCAACAAAACCAATCGCGCCGGCCAGGGATACGGCGGCACCCGTGCACAAGCCCGCCCCTATGATGACCATCCAGCGAAGACGATCGAGGTTTAATCCTGTGCCCTTTGCGGTCTCCTCACCAAGCGTCAGCACCGACAAATCGTTTCGAATGTGAAGCAAAACGAAAAAGCCTGACACTAAAAAAGGCGCCGCGAAACCAAGGTCTGCCATGCTTCTGTTGCTCACCGTGCCTAACATCCAGTTCACCATGTCAGCCAAGGTGAACGGATTCGGCGACAAGTTCATGAGCAGCGCCATTAGAGCTCCTGCAAAGCTCGACAAGCCAACGCCTATCAGGATTAGCGTGACCATGGAGCCCACGCGCCCAGCCATAAAAGCGAGCAATGCAGTTGCCGCAAGCGCGCCCAGAACCGCTGAAGCCGGCAAGGCCCAGTGGCTCACTCCCATCAGACCAAAAAACAGAGCGAGCGTAGCACCAAGTGACGCACACGCGGACACGCCAAGCACACCAGGCTCTGCCAGCGGATTGCGTAACAAACCCTGCAAAGCGGCCCCACTTGCACCCAGTGCTGCGCCCGTTAGCAAAGCGGCCAGTGCGCGCGGCAGCCGAATTTCGAGCACTACAATTTGATCGGTTGCAGGCCCCCCTCCAAACAGCGCCGCTAGCGCTCTTGACAACCCCAGTGGCGTAGAGCCAAAACTAACGGCGATCAAACACAGTACAACTACCACAACCAGCAGTAGCGGTACGAGCCAGCGTGAGCTGTAACCAGCTTCAGTCATCGGCTAACTCCTGCAAAATGCTTGACGCTTCTGCCAGCGCCTCTACTGCGTCCATTAAAAACCAGGCACCACAGGACGTCCAGGCCCCTTCAAAGGCAACCCCAGGCGTGTTGCGCATGAGCGCCCTGGCGCGCGGATGTCTGGCACGAGTCCATGGATCGACGTGCGTGCTTTCGTCACCAAACGTAGCGTTCGCCAACTGATCGGGTTGCTTGTAAACCAGCTTTTCCAACGGCAAGTCTCGCCACCCGCTACGCTCTTCGAAATTGACAAGCCCGGCAGCAACCATAAGTTGGTGCACCAAAGAACCAGGGCCTGTGGTAACGCCGCCAGGGGTGGTGTACAGCGCGGTAGGCGTGTCCGAACGGGTGTTTAGTTGAGCTAACCGCTGGTCGAATTCGTCGACGACGCGCAGACCCTCAACGCGGTTATCGAGTTGTGTCGATATATTAAGAATATTCTCTTTTACCTCGTCAATCGTTGAGGGATAACCTAGCTGTACAACATCGATGCCGGCGCGTTTAAAAAATGCAGGTGCCCCAGGACCGCCGCCGTACGATCTCACTACCCGCGTAGGGTTCAGCGCCAACACGTCTTCAGCGGTCGAACGAACGGATGGAACGGCAACGTGCGCATCCTTCATGAACGAAAAGTATTTACGAGCGTCGGGTGATACGGCGGCAATATGCTCGCTCGGAACGAAGCGCAGCACGAATTGATCTGCACAATAATCCAGACTCACAACGCGCTCGCCCATAAACGTTCTACGCTCTTCTTCACGCGCGCAGGAACTCACGCACAGCGACAACAAAGCAAGCCAAAGCGCTCGTGTGACAAGGCGGTTATCTCTTGGCGATAGCACTTTTAGTCATGCCCCGTAGTCGACCAGTGTTTCAAGTGCTTTGCGCATGCGTGCGGGAATGGTTACCGGGCGCTGAGATTGCCTGGAAACAAAGACGTGCGTAAAATGGCCAAACGCGGCGGCCGAGCTGTCGTTTTCGCGAAACACAGCAATACCATACTCAACCGACGATTTGCCTAACCGGTTAACCCGTACGCCAATGTCTAGCTGATCGGGAAACGCGACCGGCTGTTTGAACTGACAACCCGATGCGACGACAAAGCCCACCTGGTCGTCGTTGTGCATATCAAGCCCGCCCACTCTCACTAGAAAGTCGTTGGCCGCCGTATCGAAATAACTGTAATAGGTAACGTTGTTTACATGACCGTAAACATCGTTGTCCATCCAGCACGTAGGAAGACTGACCCGGTAGCCGTAGTGGTCACGCTGTGATTGAATGTCGTCGTTCATTTAATGTACTCGTTCAAGTAACGAATCAGGCTCACCTCGCTTCGTTAACCAACACAAACTGTAATCCCAGCGGACGACCGCCCGTATTGACAACAATCTCCGGGCTAGTCTGAGTACCTTCCCCAAAACGCATTATCGAACCATCAGCGAGCCCTGTGTAATAGAAACCGTCTGCTCCCAAAGCCACGTCTTCCGGTCCCTCGCCCGGCATTGGCAGTAATTTATTATTGGTACGCGGCATTTGCTGGCCTCCTGCACGTCGTAATCGCATCAGACGCCAATAATCGTCCACCCCCTTCCCTGATCAATCGCGTAACATCCGGCGTAGTATCTTACCGACGTTACTCTTAGGTAGCTCATCTCGAAATTCGATCATTTTTGGGACCTTGTACCCCGTTAAATGCTCACGACAATGCGCAATAATGTCATCGGCACAGGTGTCTGTATTCGTGCAAACCACAAATAGCTTCACGGCTTCTCCGGTGGCCTCGTGTTTGACGCCGACAGCTGCACATTCAAGTACCCCTTCATACCGGTACACAGTGTCCTCAATTTCGTTCGGGTAAACGTTAAATCCCGACACTAAAATCATGTCCTTGATGCGATCGACAATTTGAATCTGGCCACCAGGAAGTTCTTTTGCCACATCGCCTGTGTGGAACCACCCTTCTTCATCAAACACCTCAGCCGTCGCTTCAGGGCGATTCCAGTAACCTGTCATTACATGCGGCCCCTGCATGCACAGCTCACCCTCTTCGCCTTTGGACACTTCGTTTCCGTGCTCGTCAATCATGCGTATAAGAGTGTGCGCGTTAGGTTTACCCACAGTACCGATTATGTTCGAGTCAGCCCGGTTAACGGTTCCCGTCGCGCAAGTTTCGGTAAGTCCATATCCTTCGAAAATCTGCTGACCTGTTCGTGCATGCCACCGCTCGGCAAGCTCTACGGCCATCGCAGCACCTCCTGCAATCGTAGTATCGAGGTTACTCCAGTCGACCTCGTCAAAGCCCGGGTGCTGAAGCATTGCACTAAACAGCGTATTGACGCCTGCAAAACCGGTAAACGGATGTTGCTTCATTGTCGCTAACATGCCGTCGACGTCACGCGGATTAGCGATCAGTACGGAGCGGCCTCCCGTGATGAAAATTGAAATGATGTTAAGCACAAACCCGTACACGTGATAGAGCGGCATCGGAGCGATTGCAAACTCAAGCCCGGGTCGCGCTGCATTTTGGGCGGCAAACGACTTGCGTGCCAAGCGGATAGAGCAATACAAATTTTGGTGAGACAACTCGGCGCCCTTGGAGACGCCCGTAGTGCCACCGGTATACTGCAGCACAGCCGTGTCTTCGAAACTTCCAGCTGGCCTGGTTGCAGGCTCCAACCCGTCGGCCGCCATTACATCTTGCCAGCTGACCAAGGATTTAATTGAGGCACTGGATACCGACTGCGGTTTAAGCATGTCGGTAGCGTGAGTGGCAATAACATGCCGAACGCCCGTTTGAGGAAGCACTTTTTCTATCACGGGAAGCAAGTCGGCCAGCACAATGAGCGCTTCCGCTCCAGAGTCGTTGAACTGATGGACAAGCTCTGTCGGTGTATACATGGGATTAGTGTTAACCAACACACATCCTGCGCGAAAAGCGCCCCACGCGGCAATCGGATATTGGCCTATGTTAGGTAATTGAATCGCGATTCGGGTGCCAGGCTTCAATCCAAGCGTGTGCTGTAAAAAGCTGGCGAGTCGACCGCTATACTGTTCGATTTGTGTATAGGTAAAATCCTGACCGAGACTCGTATACGCCACTCTATCGGGATACCGGCTGACAATGCTGTCAAATGCTTCCACCAAATGCGTGTAATTGTCCGGATTCAGGATAGCCGCTTGCTCAATCGCGTATGAGTTTTGCCGGTTCGACATGATAAGTTTCCTAAATGGCTGCGCAGGGCTTTTCATCCTACCTAATGTGCGCGCGGGATTCGACTAATCAAGGAACTCCCGTACTCTGGCAGGCATTTACCCAGTCGACCTTAAGAAAAACCTGCGGCTGGAGCACCCGTATGCGATGCGGACAGCTCCATCTTTAAGGCTTCTGTAAATCCTCTTACCGCAAACTTTGAGGCATTGTAGGCCGCTTGTGAGGGCACAGCACCGAGTCCAAACAAACTGGAAATGTTGACTATGTGAGCTTCGTCAACCTGCCTGAGATACGCCAAGAACACCTTGGTGCCGTAGACCACGCCCCAAAAATTGATGTTCATCAAATGTTCAAAGTCTTCGTATGAATGGCTTTCAACGTAGTCCGCATTAGCTCGACTGAATATATCGATGGAGCTGGTAGTCGGAATTGCCGAACAGTGTGTCGATAACCGTAATGCGTTTGAACAAATGTGCTATGTCCACCTCGTTAGACACGCCCATGCCGCCGTGAAGCTGAACCGCTTCTTCGCCAAGCTTACGCCCGGCTGTTCCAACGTAGTACTTCAAAGAAGCAACGGCCGCCGCTGCGTCAGGGCTGTCTTCATCAAGCATAATGGCCGCCCGCAACAACAATGAGCGTGACTGCTCAAGCTCCATAAACATGTCGACCATGCGGTGCTGCAGAGCCTGGAAACTGCTCAATGGTACGCCGAACTGCTGCCTGTTCCTGGTGTACTCAATCGTCTTGGTCGTGAGCGCCTCCATAATGCCGACCGCCTCCGCACTTACGGCCAGAGTTGCGTCAAGTATCGCCGCTTCAAGTATGCCAAGTCCCAAACCGATTTCACTGACAGCATCGGCCTTACCAATCCGCACGTTGTCAAAGGTGATATTCGCAGCGTGTGCGCCGTCTACGGTGACAAATCCTTGCCGCTCAATACCGGCCACGTCTGCGCAAACGCAAAAAAGCGTAATACCGTCGTCGTCAGTGGTAGCACCGGACGTACGAGCAGAAAGTACAATCTGATCCGCCGTGCCGCCGTTTAAGACAACAAACTTTTCGCCATTAATGACGAAATCTTCGCCGTCGGCTACTGCCGTTACTCCAACGTGATTTAGTGTATAGCGCGAACCGCGCTCTGCGTAAGCCAAAGCCGGTACCGACTCTCCGCTCATAATTGCAGGCAACAAGAGCTTCCGCAAGGCTACATTGCCACTACGTTTGATGCATCCGCCTGCCAGTACAACGGCCGCCAGGTAAGGCTCGATAACCAGACCCCGCCCCAGTTCCTGCATGATGAGCATGAGCTCGACTGCACCGCCATCGAAGCCGTCATCGTCCGTTGAAAACGGTAGTGACAACCACCCAAGATCTGCGAACTCGGCCCATTTTTCGGCTGAATAAGGGGCACTGCTTGCCACAACTTGCATGCGTTGTTCAAAACCGTACGACTTGTCAATGTACTGGACAACCGACTCTTTGAGCATGGCTTGCTCATCACTTAACGAAAAATCCATCACGAATCCTATTAGTTTGTAATCACAAAAGTAGTGCTAGATACGAAGCACAGCCTTGGCAATAATGTTTTTCTGAATTTCGTTTGAGCCGCCGTAAATTGAGGCCTTTCGAAAGTTAAAGTAACGCAGGGCAGTAAGACTAGAACCGTCGTCGTCAACGATATCACCGTCGTAGCCGGCTTCGTATTGAGCCCTTAAGTTAGGCAACGCTCCATACGCCGACAGCTCGAAAAACAAGTTATCAATCGCCTGCTGCATCTCCGTACCTTTAATTTTCAAGATCGAAGATTCGGGTCCTGGAGCCTTACCGGTAGACACTGAAGCAAGCGTGCGAAGCTCTGTGTACTCAAGCGCCGACAGCTGGATTTCAACTTCAGCCATTTTGCGTCGAAACGACTCAACGTCGGCAGGAGCCTGGCCCTGCTGTTCGTAGCTTGCCAATTTCTTTTTCAATTTTCTCAGTCGCTGCTTGGACAAGGCAACGCCTGCGATATTGGCGCGCTCGTGTGTCAGTAGAAATTTACCGTAGGTCCATCCCTTGCCTTCTTCACCAATCAGCTGATCGGCTGGAATTCGTACGTTGTCGAAAAACACCTGGTTAATTTCGTGATCGCCGTCAAGTGTATAGATGGGAGTAACGGTAATTCCAGGTGCGTCCATTTTGACCAACAGGAAGCTGATGCCCTCCTGCTTCCTTGCGACATCCGAGTTAGTGCGTGCAAGGATAAAGATCCAGTCGGCGTGTTGAGCAAGAGTTGTCCAGGTCTTGGTACCGTTAATCACGTACTCGTCACCGTCGAGGTCGGCGCGGGTTTTCAAAGAAGCCAAGTCAGAACCTGCTCCCGGTTCAGAATAGCCCTGACACCACCACACGCTGCTGCTGAGTATGTCTGGAAGAAATTTCTCTTTTTGCTCTTCTGTGCCGTAGGTATAAATCACTGGCCCGACCATGCCGAGACCAAAAGGAATAATGGTTGGACAGTCTGCCGCGGCAAACTCGTTGAAGAAAATATATTTCTGCGTTACAGACCAGCCGGTGCCGCCGTATTCGACCGGCCAGTTAATTCCGGCCCAACCTTTGGTGTGAAGCGCCTGCTGACCGCGAATGTAAATGTCTCGCGAGGCAAGCATGCTTTTGCGGCGTCCTTCCAAAATATCTTGCGGATATTCTTCGGCAAAAAATGCCCTGACTTCATCTTGAAACACCAGTTCTTCAGGCGAGAAATTTACATTCATTAAATCTGCTCCGATACCACTTGCCCGGCGCATAACCGGGGCGTTCTTCAAATTCCGGTGATCAGACTAATGCATTGCAGCATTCGCTGTAAAGAGGTACTCCGAATGTGCGGATTCCCTAGAACTTATTTAACGGAATACGGCGGTATTAGGCGGCGTTTTGCGCTGCTTTGGGGAGGATGTCCGCTGTTATGTCTTCTGGAATCCAGCACAATGGTTCGTATACAATAGTCATAAGGAGACGCAAATTTTAGTCTTCACTCGGAACACAGCTTTGCTGAAATGTCATTGCGAGTGCGAAGCGCGCAGCAACCGGACGGAGATTGCCACACCCGCTTCGCGGGTTCGCAAAAACGCGGGTACGGATGTGACCTGGGTACTTTCGCGCTGGGTAAGCGCTCGTTACTGCTTGACTATCCAACTCATCAGACGCCGCTGAAACGTATTTCCCGCACCTTTGTGCGCGTTTTTATGGTTGATCATCAGCACGAAACGATAGCGCTCATTTGACTTGGACTGCACATATCCGGCAGCCGCCGACACATGGTCGATGGTGCCTGTTTTCATGTGTACGCGGCCTGTGTAATTTCCTTTTGGAAACCTCTTGCGCAGACTGCCATCGATTCCGGGAACACCTAGTGATGATACAAACTCAGGCATGTATACCGATTCCCACGCAGCATCAAGAAGCTGCATGAGCGTTTGGGAGGTAACCTGGCACTGTCGACACAAACCCGAGCCGTTAGCGATAATTAAGGAATCTGTATCGACCCCTTGAGACTCAAGCGCCGCTTTAAGCGCTTTCTCACCCTTGCCACGAGTCGCAGGTTCTCCGTAGGTTTGTGCGCCGAGCGTCAAGTACAACTGCTGACTCATTACGTTGTTGGAAAACTTATTTGTGCTTCGGACCACTTCTGACAACGTTTTCGACGACAAAGTGAACAGCTTTTTAGCATTTTCAGGCGCACGTCCAATGAGTAGTGAGCCCGACAATTCGCCACCTCGTGATTCCATCAACGTGCTTAGAGTGCCGTACATTAGCTCGGTGCTGGGTAGCACTACACGGGTCAACTGGTAGCGGCCACAACTACGCGGGTAGTGCCCGGAATAGATAACCTTCGTTCCGGTTTCCAACGGCTCAACGTTTAAGCGCAACTTGATGCGGTTCCCTCGACAGTCGCCATTGAGCTGCTTAATCGTGCTTTCAATCTCCAGGCCTTTGACCTTTGGAGCAACCCGAACGTCGACAAACTGGTAACCCTTGCGCGGAACAAGACTGAAATCGACGGAGCTGAAATTAAATAAGGCCGCGTCGGGGCCTGCATTGTATGGGCGGTACTCTTTGCCGTCAAACGCACCGGCATCGTACTCGGGCAAGTCAAAGTAGCTGCTGTCAATAATCAGATCGCCTGCCACTGATGTGATCCCGCGCGCGTCGAGATGATTAACCATCGACCAGAGGTCGTGCTGCACGAACATGGGGTTACCGCGACCGACCAGAATAAGGTCACCGCGAAGAACGCCGCCTTGCGCAAGCCCGGTACGCTTCACCTCGGTCTTCCACTGAAAGCCCGGTCCCAGCTTCGACAACGCAGCAAACGTCGTGAGCATTTTCATGACAGAGGCCGGATTGCGCGGAACGTCCTCATGCAAACTCACCAGAGGGCTATCGGCACCTATTTTGTGCACGGCAAGGCTTACGTTTTCTTGAGGAATTCCGAGTTTTTCAAGGTGTCTTGCAAGCTCTGCAGGTAAAATCTGCATGGCGGATTCGTCCGTGTCCTCGGCACAGACGCTGGCCGCTATCAGCCAACAGCCTGCAACCCACAATGACTTTTGAAGAAAAGTAGCGATCCGCATTGACGTGCTTACTTACGTCCCACCTGAGCTGTGCGCACAGGTTCAAAACGCGCGTGTAAATCAATCCATTCGCTTGCGGCAACACCGCCCATTGAATACCACTTTGTAACTACCGCGGCCAACTCTTTTTCGGGCGTACCAAGGTCACCTTGCATCGCCTCGGTCAGGCGCTTCATCTTGAGTTTCATACGCTCTTGCTGGGCGTACTCCGGAGAATCGATGTCGGCAACCAGCTCACCGATTAAACACAGTGCGTTTCTGGCCTCAAGGTTTTCTGTCAATGACGCCTGCAAAGACTCGACCACTTTGTCGTCACCATTCATGCCTTTCAAAGCAATATCGAAGCGTTTCTGCAAATTCTTGGCCGCAACACCACGCAGCCCTTCAAACTCGGCTTTTTGCGCGTCAAACGCTTCTACGTCAAATTCACCAGTCAATAGTGCTTCTTCTGCTCGTTGGCACTGATTCAGCAAAGTGTCGAGCCTCTCGACCGCCCGTTCTTCCTCTTTGTGCATAACAGCCGCGATTCGCGACTCTGCTTCCTGCGTGGCTTGCTTAAACCGTGCATCCAGCTTACTCATGATGCCCGAAGGAATCTGATGGCGCTCTTTCCAACTCTTCGCGTACTCGCTCTTCTTGCCACTAGCCTGATTGGCATCTTTAATACTGAATTCGCCCGACTCTGGCTTGGCACTTTCGCCAAGCAGCGCGATGACGCTTTCACACATTTCCTCTCTTTGAGTAACTTCAGCCTGCCACGCGGTCTTGGCGTCTTTTTGCTGCTGCTTTAACGAACCAAAAATGTCGTCGCATACACCACGAAATTCTTTCCACAACGCTTGCTCGGTTTTGCGGTCGCCCTGTACGGTCGGTCGCCAGTCGCGCTGTGCGCGTTTCGCCGCACTCGCCAGGCGCCCACCGGTGTCCGCTTCAAGCTGCGCTTTCAAATTGTCGATTAATCGGCGGCGGCGCTGCATTTCGCTTTCGCGCTCTTCTTTGAATTGCTCTTCCAGTTGAACGTTCACCGACTCGAACGATGCGTCGAGTTCTTTTTTAACTTTGAAGTCGACCGTGCCAGCGCGCTGCCATTGAACGACCAATTCTTTGTGCGCCTTGGCTACGTCAATCCACGCAGGTGCGCTCCAATCAGTTTCATTGAGCAAAGTCTCCAATGCTTCCAGAATCATTTTACGAGCGCCCATATTGGTTTTTCGATCTTTCGCTAGCTGATCGAAGTGTTTTTTGGCAGGCTTGTAAGCCTCTTTACACGCTTTACTAAAAGCTTGCCACTGAGTCTCAGAGGCTCGACCATCGTCCTGATCCAGTTTCTTCCACGATTCACGTAAGCCTTTTACCGCCACAGACAAGGCTTTTGGCGACGCAGGAGGCACGCTAGTTAGCGTATTGGCCTCACCTATAAGATTTTCGCGCGCCTGCTGCGTGCCAAAATGTCGCCATTTGCGAAACTCTTCGAGTTTTGGCTGCGCCTTCTTCAGCGCGTCTTCAATGCGCTTTTTGGCTCCCGCCTCAAGCTCTCGATTGGCAGCCCGCGCCTTTAGTTTATCGTTCAAAGACATGGCCTTCTTAAACTCGCCGCTCTCCATTGTGGCTTCAAAGTCGTTAAGAATTCCAAGCAACTGCTCGCTGTTCGCAGAACGCTTCTGAGCCAGATTCCTTTCTCGTTGTTCAAGACGGTTTTGCAGGGCTTTAATGCGAATTTCCAACGCCGCAAGCTGCTCCGAATTCTTTGGCTTCTCGCCGCTCTCCCATTCACGCGTGACCTGGCGAAGCATTTTTGTTGGATCGTCGGTCTCAGCAGCATTTTCCCACGCGTTAATTCGCATGGTCCAACGCGAAGTCACTTGCAACTGACTTAAGCGCTCCTGATAAAGTTGTGTTGCTGCCTTGAGGTCCCGCTCGAAGTTATTCGTGTCAAGGTCACTATGATCGGGAACCTGCTTCCACGAACTGTCCAATTCAGCTAACGTTTTATCTACATTCTGGGCAGCCAGGTCGCTTGACGTTGAAATACTCGCTGGCAACGAAGCCAATTGCATTTTCAACTCTTTGCGTTGCCGCACGAATGTTCGTGCAGTTTGCAGGCTCGAGTCATACAGACCCCCTACTTTCATGAATTTTTCCATGACCGCAGAGCCAATAGTTGCGTCCTGCTCGTTCAACTCCTTGGCTTTTTGCTCTAGCGTCTGCAACCGCGCCTGTGCCACAGCTACTGCTTCAACCTGCGCCGGAATTTTAGCGTCGACCAGTTTGCCGCAATCGCCAAGCAATTCCTTCGCAAGTTCGTGACGCTCGTCATTGAGTTTGAACGCATCGACGCGCCCTTTTAACTCACGGTAGACCGTTTTGTCTTTTTCTTTTAGTTCGGCGCAACACTGTTCAAGGAGATCCCTGGAGTGCAGCTTCGTCGCAGCTTGTCGGCGTACGTTTGAACTGGAAGACTGAGTGGCAAGCGTAAACAGAACCCGCTCTTCCAGGACAGGAGGCTCAGGCTGAGCTTCTAGCGCACCTTGAACAAGCTGTTCACGGCCAGCGGCGGGATTGAGTAAGTTGGTCAAT
>QIGP01000099.1 GCA_003228965.1 Gammaproteobacteria bacterium | reverse complement strand
GAGACATCGTTGTATCCGGTTTAACTCAGGACGCTAATGCTTCCGAGGTTACCGTAACGGCTAATGGTGTTTCCTATGTCACCACAACAAATGCAACTAACGGTTCGTGGAGTGTTACCTTACCTGCAGCTAACGTACAGGCCTTTAATACTGTAGAGACAATTAGCGCGATCTTGTCAGGCTTGCCTACCGCTTCTACAAATCAAGATTCACGCACCGTTACACGTGACGGCGACGTTGATAACGACGGACTACCCGATCAGATCGAGGCAGGCGTTGATTCGCAAGCACCGGTCGATACCGATGGCGATTCAATCGCAGATTATCTTGATACAGACAGTGACAATGATGGCATTCCGGATTCTGTGGAAGACCTCGTGGCGCTTGGTACCGACGGCGACGGCGACGGTATAGACGATGCGTTTGACGTTGATACCTTAGATGGCACCGACGTAAACGGTGACGGCATAACCGACAGTTTTGTATTAACCGACACAGATTCTGACGGTACTGCTGACTATGTTGATCGCGACTCCGACGGCGATGGAATTCCTGACGTTCTCGAAGGAGCGAGCGACTCGGACGCAGATGGCATCGCTGACTTCCTTGATATCGATTCCGACGGCGACGGCATTCTCGACTTTGAGGAGCGTGGTTCCAACGTGTCGGCCTCAGGATACGATACTGATGGTGACGGTGTTGACGATGCGTTTGACGCTGACCTTGTAGGTGACGACACCAACAATAACGGCGTGGATGATGCTGCAGAGCCCGTCGATACCGATGGAGACGGCATCACGAATGTTCTGGATATTGATTCAGACAATGACGGCATTAGCGATAACGTTGAAGCCCAAAACCGGGCCAACTACATCGCGCCAGAAGTTGACTTTGATGGCGTACAGATTATCGACGGTGACGGTGTTAATACGGCCTATACCGGTGGCTTGACTCCGGTTGATACAGACGGTTCAACTACAGATGGCGACGGTACTCAATCACTTCCTGACTACCTCGACGTGGACTCTGATGGCGACGGCTTGCCGGATGCTCTTGAAGTGAGTGGTGACTCATTGAATCCAACCGATGCGGACAACGATGGTGTTCCTGACTACCTGGATACAGACTCCGACAATGATGGTATTCCTGACAGCGTGGAAAATGCCGACGCACCTGCACTTAGCGGAATGGATACCGATGGAGATGGTATTGATGACGCGTTAGATGTTGATCAAACCGGCGGCACGGATGCAAACGGTGACGGCGTAGATGATACCGCTTATGCCGATGCGGACGGTGACGGCATTTACAACTATCTAGACCGTGACTCCGACAACGACGGTGTCAACGACACCCTTGAAATGGGTGACAATCCAGCCGTGCCGAAAGACACGGATGGAGACGGCAATCCTGACTATCTGGATACCGATGCCGATAATGACGGCATTCCAGACGCAGTCGAGAATATCTTTGGTCCGGCCCTTAGTGGATTAGATTCAGACAGTGACGGTATTGATGATGTAGTTGATGTAGATTCGACTGGCGGCACCGATTTAGACGGAGACGGTGTCGATGACAGTGTCGAGCCACTCGATACTGATGGTGACGGCGTTGCCAATTTTGCCGATCCGGACAGTGATAACGACGGTATTCCGGATGCAGTAGAGGCGAGTAATTCTCCGGCCTTGTCAGGCACTGACACCGATGGTGACGGTGTGGACGATGCGTTTGATGTCCAGTCAACTGGCGGCGTAGATACGAATGCCGATGGTATTGACGATCTTGCTCAGCCGGTAGATACCAACATGGACGGCCTGCCGGACTATCTGTCCACGGACAGCGACACCGACGGCATTCCCGATCAGATTGAAGCTGACGCCACACTCGTTGACAGTGATGGCGACGGTATTTACGACTTGTTTGATGTCCAATTTACCGGTGGGTTAGATGCCAATGGTGACGGCGTTGATGATGCCGTTATTGCAACAGATACCGACGGAGACTCGATTCCGGACTATCTCGATCTCGATTCTGACAACGATGGCCTTAGCGACGTATGGGAAGCCGGTCTTCCGGATACAAACGGTGACGGCATAGTTGACGCTGGACATCAAAGTAGCACGCCGCTCAATACCGATGGTGTAGATCAACCTGATTATCGCGATCTTGACAGCGACAACGACGGTGTCTTCGACTTACTGGCAGCTGGACTTGCCATATTCGATCTCAATGCCGATGGCGTGATTGACGATGTAAACGATGCTGACGGTGACGGTGTGCCAGACAGCGTTGATGGTCAGCCTGGAACGTTCTCGTCGGGCCGCGATTTTGACGGTGACGGTGCGCTTGACTATCTGGATCTTGATTCGGACAACGATGGTATTCCAAACGCAATAGAGGCGCCCGACAGATACTTTGGTCAAGACACGGACACCGATGGCATTCCGGACTATCTCGACCTTGATTCAGACAACGACAGCGTGTCAGATCTGATCGAATCAGACAGCAATCTGGTCGATGCTAACGGCGACGGTCAGATAGACTCGATCGTTGATGCCAACGCAGATGGCATGCACGATTCCATAGACCTGCAGTTTGTCCCTGACGACGCCGACAGCGATGGAATATTCGACTTCCAGGATCTCGACAGCGACGGAGACGGAATTTCCGACCTAGTTGAGTCTGGAGCACCAGATGGTCTTGATACTAACAATGATGGCATGGTTGATACCGTGACCATGGGCGATGTCGATTTCGACGGGATGCTCGACGTGGTTGACCCATCGGTTAGCGGCGGTATCTCCGGTACGGCCGTAACCCCGGTTGATACCGACGGCGACGGCGCTCCGGACTACAAAGACCTGGACTCCGATGGCGACAACATATTGGATCGGTCAGAGGCCGGAGACGGCAATAATGACGGCATTCCAGACCGGCTTCAGATACTTACCAACTTGACTGCACCTACACCATTGGTAAGTGGTGGCGGCTCAGGCAGTCTCGGAGTTGTGATTGTGCTGCTATTGCTGGTAATTGCTCTGCGCAGAAGAGGCGTGGGACTGCTTTGTAGGGCCAAAATGAACCGGGGTTGAGTTAAGACCATTCGCTGTTCGCGGCGGCAATGGTAAAACCTTAAGCAGGGAGATAATTTGAGCTAACCATCTGGCTTTTTCGACCCTCGGGATAGTGTGTCGGCCTAACAGCTGGTGGGCTCTACCACCTATTTTTTACGAATAACATGTAGCACCTTGCTCTTCAACTGGTCAGGCTGTTGCTTCGATCAATTTGAATGAATGCAAAGAGGTCAGTCTTGCAGGTGGGCTACTACAATGCTCTTCAGGGATACAGGCTAGACTGAGTGCGTCGAATAAAAGTCTCTAACCGATTAAGGTTTTTCGAAACGTGCCGCTAACTCTATTAGACATCTGTATTGATCGCATAAGCTGTCGAAAATCGTTTTGAACTAAATATAAGGATTCGGACTCATGGATTCACCGGTGGTCGATGAACGCAACGCTTTAGAAAAAGCGACGTATCTGTTCGTACAAGATTTAGCAGGAGCGCTAAACGCAAAAGAACCTATCGAAATTCCTTCCTTTCCGAGCGTAGCCATGCGCGTGAAAAGTATTCTTGACGACGAAAACTGTACGCCGGCTACTCTCGCCCGCGTGGTCGGCTCAGAGCCCGGCCTCGCGGCGCGAATTTTAGTAATGGCCAACTCGGCTGCTATCAACACTACCGGGCAGCCCATACTTGATCTGCCGAATGCGATTAAACGGCTGGGACTTATCCAAATTCGTTCATCGGCGATGTCTTTCGCCATGAAAAACTTGATGGACGCTCGAACCGTGGAGGAGCTTAAAAGTCATTTAACCAAACTGTGGAATCACAGTATTCAGGTAGCTGCCATCAGCTATTCCCTGGCAAAACGCACGAAGGGAGTTAATGCCGATGAAGCCATGTTTGTGGGTCTCGTCCACGATGTCGGTAAACTGTACATACTTACACGCATCGAAGCCTATCCGGAAATCTATGCATCAACGGAGACCATTGAACACATTCTGGAGGACTGGCACTCAGTAATTGGTAAATCTATTTTGGAGAACTGGGATTTTCCCGAATCGATACAGGACGCAATTTCTGGTCACGAAGACCACGATTATAGCCACCGCAATGATCCCGATCTTATCGATATTGTCATCGTGGCTAATTTTCTTGCAAACAAGATTCTCCCGGGAGCGCCACAGGACAGTTCAATCGGGTTTGAGGACGTAGCTTCTTGTGTTGCAATGGGCATAACGCGCGAATCATTTCCCGAGATAATCAAAGAGTCTCAGGACGAAATTAATGCTTTGGAGACTGCACTTAAAGGTTAGTACCAGACAGATGAATTATGTTCAATAAGGCTTTTAACACTCACCAAGACATATTCCTTGACCGTTCGATTGGTTGGTCTGAGACCACGGTCACTGTTTCGGTGAACTGCGATAATTATTGCTGCATTCAAACATACGGATAAACGCAGTAATCATGAAGTCCAACACGCCATTATGGAAGAAAGAGCGATTAGGCCTCAGTATGATCGCGGCCTCTCTAGTGGCTATCGTGATCATCGCAGCTTTGCTCTTCGATTATCTTCGAGACACTAAAGAGCACACTATTCGCTCACAAGGTGTGGGCCTTATTCGCATTTTGACTACACTGCCATTCGAGGAACTCGTTCCCGTCTCAAACCCATCGGCGGTCCTTGGCGCGTTGCAAGTGAAGGAATCCAAAGTGTATTTTGCTTACGCCGCCATAGTAGATACTAATGGGCGTACGATCGTTGAACAGGCGGCGCCCGGCCTGTTGATTCCAGCATTAGACGTTCCCGATAATCGGACTGCCTGGATGGGCGAACACTTGTTTGCCAAAACGCAAAGTCACGCCGGGATAATTGAATTTCACGCACCGCTCCTGTCGGAAGGAAAACTTGCCGGGTATCTGCGGCTTGGCTATTTTCAACCAGGCTACGGTCTAACGCCCACGCAAATTGCATTTATTGCAACGTTGGCCCTCGTTATTTTCTTGCTCACTCCATTGTTCTATTTTCTTGTTCGACGGGAAATACGCCCGTTGGAGCAGGCGAGCTTCAAACTCCAGAACCTTGTAAAAGAAGGGCAATTCCAATCAGTTGACGTAACGGCGAGCGGCGAGCTTGGCCAGTTCATGACCAATTTTAATCAGTTTGTAACTTACGCGAACGATAGAGTGGCTGAGCTCGAATCTGACCGTGAGCGTATACTAACATCGACCAAACTCCTGTCTTACCGTAAGGAACGCATTGTTAGAGTTATCGAGTCGTTTCCAGAAGGCATTTTGCTCTTCAATGAATCGGGTAACGTTACGGTCGCCAATCGACAGCTTGGAGGTATTCTCGGCGTAGAGGCCGACGCCATCGTTGGGGCTGAAAGCATGGATTGGTGTCAACATGCAGAAGTTCGAGACTATTTGAATCTTTGCCGGGTAGGCGGGAGGTATTTACCCGAGCCACTTGAATTCATTACCGAAACGGCACGTAGCAAGCACTACGTGATTACGGCCTACCCACTGTTTATGCCTGACGGTTCGGAAACCATCGGATGTCTGGTTGTGGTTCGGGACATAACTATCGAAACGTTGGCGCGAGCAGGTCGTGCCGAATTTGTCGCCCATGTCGCCCACGAGTTTAAAACGCCACTCAATGTCTTATCCATGTATAGCGAAGCGTTACAAGGTGCTGACCCTGACGACCACGAAACCCGAATCGAGGCTGCGAACGTTATCGAAGAAGAAGTGGGTCGATTGTCTTCGCTAATAAACAACATGCTTAGCCTCACCAGAATCGAGATGGGTAGCATGGACGTTAATACTCAGCGTGTCAGGATGAGGGACCTCGTTGAAGACGTCTTCAAGAATATTAAGCACACGCGCCTGGCAGCGGATATTGAGTTTGAAATCAAACTGCCGACACAGATTACGCCGCTTGAGCTGGATAAAGAGTTAATTCGTATTGCACTCAACAATTTTCTCACCAATGCCGTCAAATATAACAAACCAGGTGGCAAGGTTTCGCTTGCCGTTGAAGAGTTTGATGAGGTCGTGCGTATCTGTGTTACAGACACAGGGATAGGTATAGCGCCCGATGATATACCCAGGATTTTTGACAAGTTTTATCGATCGGACGAAAGCGAAGTAAGGGATAGATCCGGACATGGGTTAGGTCTTGCATTGGCCCGCGACATTATCGAGCTACACAACGGAAGTGTCATGGTCGAAAGCACTTTGGGTGAGGGAACTGTTTTCACAATCGATCTGTGGAAAATTGCTCCCGCCATGAAACAGGTGAGTTGAATTGAAACGTATACTTATAGTGGATGATGAAGCGATGGCTAGACGGTTAGTCTCGAAAATGCTTACTAAGGAAGGGTTTGAAGTCGAGCAGGCTGCGAATGGTGAAGAGGCCTGGGAGACCATTAGTCGCTCGCGTCCGGATGCGCTAATTACAGATATAGATATGCCTCGAATGACCGGTGAGGAGCTTTGTAAGAAGATTACAGAAGAAATTCCTGGCCGTCTTTTCCCGATTGTTGTAGTGACTTCAAAAACCGCGTTAGAACATCGAACCTGGGCGCGCGAAATGGAAAACGTAACGTTCATCGAGAAACCACTCAGCTTGAGGAAGCTCATTTGGCATATCGACAAGTTAATGAACGGCCAGCTAAATGTTGAAGAGAACCTGGGATGAACCGCTACGTAATAGATGATGCTGGCCTTGAGGCCTGCGCGGCTTTGCTGGTTGATTTGGTGGAGGGCGCGATCTCGCTTTCAATCGTCAGCTTTCAGGGGAAGGTGCTTTGGACGCACAGCGAGAAACAAACAGTCAAATGTGATTTGCCGCGTTGGTATCCTTCAGATGATTCCGGTTGGAAAAACCTCGGGTTCGATGTAAAGGTGCGCCCACAAGGCATCGCACTGCAATTGTTCTCGCGAGAAATAAAGGGTGATGGTGTAGAGGAGGGTCTTTCCCTGTTTTTGCTTCACGAAGCGGTACCCTCGCAAAACAGTATTTCAAGTAATCACACTGCCAAGCGCGCCGTATATTGTATGAGTCAGCTCTTAGGCTCGCATATTGGGCTAAACAACGAACTTAATTCCATGACCGATGAACTTGCGCGCCGCTATGAAGAGCTCAATCTGGTTTACAACACAGACGAAGGAATCAGGATGCTGTCGGAGCGAGAGACGCTTCTGAACAAAATAGTAGAAACCTGTATCGATCATCTTGAAGTCGATGCGGCAGCTCTGTGTTTGATAGAGCAAGACGACGTTATTGCGAGTCAGCGTAACGCAGTGCAAGAAGATCTGATTAACGAAGTGAACTCTCTGCGCACGCCAATCTTTAACTTGATGTTAAGGCATGGCTCGAGCGTGGTGCTTAATACTCCGCAAGAGCGAGAGAGAGCCGGTCTGGAAGAAACTTGTAAACGAAAATTGGTGGTCAGCCCTATTCGAGACAGTAACGATCGACTGCGTGGCGCTCTAATCGTATTTAATAATACTGATAGTAGAGATTTTGAGAACGGCGATAGAAACTTGATGAATGTGACAGCTGAGAAGTTATCCAAAGTCATAGGAGCGGACTACGACGGGCTTACGGGTCTGGTAACGCGCGAAGGTTTTGAGCTGGCCGTAAGAGACATACTGACGGGTGCGGCCAGACGCGAGCGAGATATTTGCTTGCTGCATGCGAACATTGATCAACTTCAGTTAGTCAACGACACCTTTGGTCACAACGCAGGTGATGAACTAATTCAGAAAGTGTCGGCAACTCTATCTCAGCTACTACGAGAGAACGATCGTGTGTCTCGCTTGGGCGGTGACGAATTCGGAATACTGTTGTTTGACTGTAGTCTTGAAAACGCAACTAAAATGGCCGACCGGGTTTGCGAGCATGTCTCCATGCTTAAGTGCGAATCAGGTGATCGTAGGTTGGACGTCGGCATTAGTATGTGAGTGGCGAAAATAGAAGACGATGTCGATAGCGTGATTAGCGTGATGGCAACCGCTGATTTGGCCTGTTCGGTAGCCAAAGAACAAGGCCGCGGACGCGCTTTTGCCTATCGCCCCGAAGACAGGGAAATGAAGCAGCGAAAACATCAGATGCATTGGGTAGGCACTATCCAGAGCTCGCTCAAGGCTAATCGATTTGTGTTGTTCAGCCAGGTCATCGAGCCAACCAAGCCGAGCGGCAAGCCGCATTTCGAAATACTTCTTCGTATGCTCGACAAGAACGACAAAATATTATCGCCCTTCGTATTCATGCCCGTTGCAGAGCGGTATCACATGATGCCGAGTATTGACCGATGGGTGATAGAACACAGCTTGGCGACACTTGCTGAGTGGTGTAAATCGGACCTCGTGTCAGATTCGGTGTTTACAATTAACCTGTCGGGTCAAAGCCTGATGGATGAAAGAACGTTGGATTTTCTGATAGGTCAACTGCAGGAAACAAAAGTAAACCCTGAAAATCTGTGCTTCGAAATAACTGAAAATGCAGCGATAACGGATTTACAGAATGCACAAAAATTTATTTCGTCAATTAAAAGTTTTGGTAGTCGATTTGCGTTGGACGACTTTGGAGCTGGCGTCAGTTCGTTTGCCAATCTTCGAGCGCTGGATGTTGACTACCTAAAAATCGACGGAAGCTTTGTTGTGGATATGGCAACCGATCAGGTGTCGGCGTCCATGGTGGCTGCAATCAATCAGGTTGGCCAGACAATGAAATTACATACTGTTGCCGAGTTTGTGGAGTCACAGGAGATTCGCGACATACTGGTTGATATGGGTGTCGACTATCTACAAGGCTACGATATAGGTAAACCTCGACCTCTTATTGAGCAATTGCACGAGCTGTCATTAAAGGATGCCCTTAGCGCATGAATGCTCCTATTGCCGCTAAACTACCCGATATCGTATCTACTAACGTAGGTGCGCTGGTTCGGTTGAGGCCTCGCGACTCGCTAAACTCGCAAGCTCTGGTTGACGCGTTCATGAGCAGCGTGAAGGCGAGTGTTGACGCAAGACAGGTTAAAATTACACTTGATCTTTCTGCGGTTCAGCTCATCAATAGTATGGGGCTCGAAGCTCTGTTAGATGCGCAAGATATGCTTCTAAGGCTTGGTGGCTGGTTAAAATATTCTAACGCTTCTGTGTTGTTACTTGAAATTTTCGATGTGTGCGGTATCACAGGATACATCAAGTCGGTTGACGCGAGTACAGGAACAGACCGGGGCAGATCCGGTGGCGCGATAGATCAGGCCAGGCAACGACTGGGAGATATCCTTCTCGACATGAGCCTGATTAGCAACGAGCAAATTGTCGAAGCAACCCGTCTGCAAGAACAAACAGGTATGCGTATTGGACATATTATTGTCGACAAAGGGTGGGTCTCCGAACAAGATTTGTTATTCGCGCTGAGTCGTCAACTGTCGATCCCTGTTATTCGATTGCGGCCCGGGGCCTATGATCCGGATACATCTTCTTTGTTAGATCAGACCGTGGCAAAACGGCTGGGCGTGTTTCCCATATTTTGTATCAGAGGGGTCCTCTACATAGCTACGGCGACGCCGCAAGCCGTTCCAAGTTTGACTGAGATAGAAGAGCGAACCGGGTTTAGTGCCAAGCCCGTGCTGGCACAACGTGACGAAATACTAAGGCTCACCGAGCAAAATGCCGGTTCAAGCGACTATTCGCCAGACATGATCGCCGATGTAGACGAAGACTTTGAACACATCGAGAATTTGCTGCCGGAAGATTATTCCGCTATCGACGACGTAGCCGCAGGCAGTCCGGTAGTTAATCTGGTGAATTCAATTATTCAGCGTTCAATACGCGATGGCGCCAGTGATATCCATATAGAGCCGTCACGAATACACTCACGGGTGCGCTACCGAATTGACGGTGTGCTTTACGAATACAAAACACTCAGAATGGAATTACATCCTTCGATCGTATCGCGGCTAAAAGTAATGGCCAATCTTGATATTGCTGAGCGGCGCCTTCCTCAGGACGGTCGCATTCAAGTACAAACCCAGGGAAGGTCGGTCGACTTGCGATTCAGCTCACTACCCGGGATGTACGGTGAAAAAGTGGTGCTGCGAATTCTGGATCAGCGCAACGCCATATTGGACGTTGACAAACTGGGTATGACCGCACCGAATTTGGACTGTTTTAAGGGACTGCTGAAACGCAGTCACGGTCTTGTGTTGGTAACAGGACCTACTGGCAGCGGCAAAACTACCAGTCTCTATGCGGCGTTGAATCACCTTAACAGCGTCGAAAAGAACATTGTGACGATCGAGGATCCGGTTGAATATCAGCTGGATATCATTAATCAAAATCAGGTCAGGCCAGCGATTGGACTTGGTTTTGCCAAAATTTTGAAACACGTTCTTCGCCAGGACCCGGACATCATCATGGTCGGTGAGATTCGTGAACGTGAGACGGCCCAAATTGCCGTGCAGGCCGCTCTGACGGGGCACCTTGTATTGTCGACGCTTCACACCAACGACAGCGCTGGTGCGGTAACTCGTCTAATAGATATGGGTGTAGAGCCCTACCTTTTATCGTCGGCTTTAGTTGGCGTTGTTGCTCAACGCCTCGTGCGCGAAATTTGCCCTTCATGCAAAGTCACAACGCTCGCGCCACTGAATATTGTAGAACGTTACTCATGGGACGACGGCGCTACGCCTCAATTAGCAAAAGGAAGTGGTTGTAGGGAATGTTACGACTCGGGCTATCGTGGTCGACTGAGTATTCACGAAGTACTTGAAGCCGACGAAGAACTGCAGAAGCTTGTTCTATCGGGGCCATCTCGCGATGGTCTCACGGCATACATGAAAAAACGCGGCATCCGCGGCCTGCTTGACGACGGTATGGATCGAGTGCGCAGCTTGCACACGACCATCGAAGAAGTGAATAGAGCGGTCTCCATAGAATGGCTCTCGATGTTCGCGACAACAGAGCGTCAGCCACGAGTTCCGTCGAGGGCATTATGTCCAGGCCACTATTCAGTGCAAAAGTCACAGCGGCCGATCGTATGTTCTTTACCGAGCAACTTGAGCTTTTGTTAAGTACAGGCGTTACTTTACATGCGGCATTGGTATCTTTAAGTAAGCAAACGACCAATCCGGTGCTGCGGACACTCATGGAGGAGCTCAGTCAGGGCGTGATGCAGGGACGGCCGTTTTCGCAAGCGCTGGCACAGCATCCCGAGGTCTTTTCCTCAACGTACGTCACGCTGGTCGGCGCGGCCGAGAATGGGGGCTTCTTACACGATGTCCTTAAGCAGCTACTGGAAATGGAGGAAAAACGTGAAGAATTGCGCTCGACGCTGGTTTCAGCGCTTTCGTACCCGGTTTTTCTTGCCTTCTTTTCGTTTGCCGTAGTGGCCTTTATTCTGGTCTTCGTGTTTCCAAAATTCGGCAAAATGTTTATCTCAATCAAAGATGAATTGCCATCGACAACATTGGCGCTCATGTGGGCCAGCGACGTGCTTCGGTACCACTGGGCCATAGTTCTTGGTGTCACGGTTGCTGCTGTCTTTTTGATAAGAAGCTGGGTACGCAGTTCTCAAGGGCGGCAAACGCTCGATCTCTTTAAGCTGCGAACACCGGGATTGCGTAATATTTTCGTTCCGGTTTATCTCGTTCAAATGCTGAGAACAATGGGGCTTTCATTAAACAATGGCGTATCGCTGGTCGATACGCTTCGGTGTTGTCGAGATATTGTTGAAAATACGATAATGCGTCGTTTTCTCAAAGAAGTGGAAGATCGCGTCCAGGAGGGGGCCGATTTTTCAGTCGCGTTTAAAGAGGGTGCTTTCCTGCCGCCGCTGGTAAAGCAGATGATTACTACAGGCGACGAAACGGGAAATCTGGGAAAGGTCATGATCCGGGTTGCGGACTACTACGAACGCGAGCTTGGGAAGCGGCTTCAGAAGCTGTCCAAGACTGCTGAGCCCGTAATGTTGTTGATTATGGGGACCATAGTCGGCGTTTTGGTCAGCTCTCTCATACTCCCAATATTTAAACTGACCCGCGCTGTAGGGTAACAATAGTCCTTTTTCTCAAGTTTCGTCCTGGTCCAAACTCTCCGTTTAATCGATTCGGCCACCGCCGATAAAGAAACATGACATATTATTTGAAAAACTGGGGAATGATTCACTGCGGTAAACATTTCAAGCCCTTACAATTATAGTTTTAGTGGTTCCTGCCGATAACAATCAGGTACACGTCTACACTAACGGGTTAAGTAAATGGAAATTGCACACAAACAAAATCGCGGTTTCACGCTAGTCGAATTGCTAATTGTCGTCATTATCCTCGCGATATTGGCGGCAATCGTAGTACCTCAGCTCAGTGCCACCACCGATGACGCTAACAGTTCGGCTTACGATGCAAATCTAGCCAACATGCGGTCGATTGTAGAACTCTATCGACAACAACATAGTGCCTATCCCGGCCAGGCTGTTTCTACAGGTGCGACCTGTGTGAACGGCGCCGCCGACGGTGGGGCAGTTGGAAGTGCAGCGTTCCTCACTCAGATGACCCGCTACACCAACAGCGCCGGACTCGCTTGCACAGGTTACGACGCAGCTTCGTTTCGCTTCGGTCCCTATCTCAAAGACGGTGTTCCGGTAAATCCTCTTGGTACGACCTCAACGGTCACAGTGGTGAGCACGGGCATCCTTGGGCTGACATCGTCCGGAACGGGTGGCTGGCGGTTTGACTCGATAACAGGTGAATTCATCGGAGACCAGTAACGGTCTGCGCACAACCCCTGACTATCGCGATGAACACGACTTTCGGAGACACTTTTGCAGAAGAAGAGCTTAAAGAGGAGGTGTGCGGAGCCTAAACTGCACTTCGTTCTGTTGGGCCTTGTCTCTCGTGAACCAGGCGCCTCCGTGTGTTCAGTCGAATTGAAACCTCGGAAATCACTTTCCACGATTCGACTTACCGGCTTGTCGAGCCCCGTGTTGAATCCGGTGCAGCGCGAACCGTCACATAATCTGGAGCTATGGTCGCGTGGCTAAGTCAACTGTGACTGACAAAATCCAACGTGAATACCGGCTGGATGACGCCTGGAGTTCGTCTGAGTTTGGATCACCCGAAGTAAACCAGTTTGCCCAAAAGCTCCTGACGCTCGAAACTCAGCGCGGGCTTGTCACTCTTGCGTTGCTGTCGCTGACTATCCATGTGGTCATTTTTATGTACAGCGTGATTGCGAATCACAACACACCGCAGTCTATCCCGGCCATGTCGACCCATGGTCTTCTCGTTTTACTCTCCATTCACATTGCTGTGTCCGCTCGTTGGCTAGATGACATAAAGGTATTGAACCTGCTCGGTATGGCTCTACTTGTGGTGACCGGTGCGGCACTTATGTTGTTGGCCCATCGAACCACCAGTCTGAGCGTTGCCCTGACAGTTGGCTTTGCTACGCTGTTCATGGCCATACCTATCATGACCTGGGGGCTTAAGGAGTCTGTGACGGCTATCGCTTTGATTTACGTTCTACTAACGTTCTCTTCCATGAGCGTAGACGGGCGTTTCGACACAGAGACATTGTGGACGCTGCAATTTCTCGTTATCGCATCGGCCGTAATAGCACTGGTTCTGATTGCAAGAAACGTCGGTATCCGCAAACACGATATAAGGTCTCGGTTCGAGCTCGACCAGTCAAGGCGCAACATGGAGCGACTTTCCAATATCGATCCTTTGACGGGCTGCTGGAATCGGCGCTTTCTGAGTCAAAATTTCGGCTCAATTGCTGAAGACTCTCAAAAGTCCGGTCAGGTTCTCGAACTCGCACTGCTCGATATCGATCTTTTCAAAAGCTACAACGACACTTTTGGCCACCAGGTCGGTGATCAAATACTGTGCACTCTGGCCGAGATTGTAAAGAAACGCCTGCCCGAGTCCGCGTTCGTCATGCGCCTCGGCGGAGATGAGTTTGCGGTGCTCTATGACGGAGGTGGCCTACACGACCTTGTTCTTGAATCGCTCGATTGTCTGAAACAGGACTCGTCTCTCAACATCGCTTTGAACGGCCGCGAAGTAACAGTAAGTGCCGGAATTTCCCAATCAAAAAGTTCTATAGTCGGTTTGGATGAGTTGTACCAATCGGCTGATCAGCAGCTCTACATCGCAAAGCGTCTGAGTAGATCTGAAGTGCCAACCCAGGTTGGGTCGCACGGAGTAGGCTCGTGATTTCGTTTCAACAGTTGGCGGCACGATTAACTCCTCCACTATTGCGTCCCAAGCGCGGACCCATAGGCGTTGACCTTTCTTTGACTCGACTTCATATGGTTCAGTTTGCAAAATCTTCAAGCGGAAATGTTGGTTTGCATGCCAAAATGTCTTTGGAGTACCCGGATAGTCGGGAAGCGCTACTCGCTAAACCCAGGCAACTAAAAAAGCTGGTTGATCGAGGCCTGTCGGAAGGCGGTTTCGAAGGGCGCACGGTTGTTCTTGGAATGCCAAGCGATGCATTTCGTACTATGTCAGTCAACTACCGTCCGCAAGCGAATGTAAGTGACGATCAGGTGGTATTGAGGCTTATGGAAGAGCGGCTTGACGGAGCTATTGATGACTACGTCATTGACTATATTCCTGTACGTGCTGAAGCCCGAGACGCTGAGAAGCTTGCAATCGTTGCGGTGAGTCCTCGACAGCGTGTCACCAGTTTCCTGGATACAATGAGAGCCGCGGGGTTGGCGGTAGATGCTTTGGAAATCGGGCCTGTCGCGATCAGGCGCCTGACGACGGCGCTACCTACTACGACCAACGGAATGATCTTGATCATTAACACGGGCGTCTCTCGAAGTTATCTAACCATGTTGTCGGGTCGGCGTTTGCTTATGGATAAGCCAATCGATTTTAGTCAAAAGCGCCTGTTGGCCGCATTGTGTCGAACGTTGGATATTTCTGAGTCCTCGGCGTTGAACATGGTTGAAAGAGCGGGTCTACATCCTGCTTCAATGGGCTTGCCCCGCGACCATCGCGAGGGGGAGACCGGTATTTACAATACGCTTCTGGAGATTTTGAAGCCCGAATTCTTACGGCTTGTCGAAGAAACAGATCGCGCTTTTATGTACGCGGCTGCTCAGGCTCGTGGTGGTGGCGACGCCGTTATCTATCTACTGGGTAGTCTTGCACGCTGGGATGGTGCGGACCGGATATTGTCAAGCATGACGCGCTTACCTGTGACGACGATG
>QIGP01000339.1 GCA_003228965.1 Gammaproteobacteria bacterium | reverse complement strand
ACGAACTGGCTACGCTAACGCCCGACACCCGGACAGCTCGCTCAGCCCCAATAGAGCCACCGGTCGCAGTATCGACACAACAGTCCGCGGCCAGTGGAGCCATTCGCGCGATACAACCTGTCATGGTTATGGCTACCTCGTTTTCGAGTGTGTCACGCGACCGACTGCAGCAGCGCAATCGAGGCTTAATCCAGGCAGCACCCGAAAATCTACCCGATTTTGTGGTTGGCGACGTGGCCCAAAGCCAGATGGCTAAAAAAGCGGCCCAGGATGCACTAAACAACAATCAAGGCCAACCAGAACCCGAAGGCACTCAGTCTCCGGAAGCCGTGGTGGCCGCCAAACCTGAAGCCGCTACCGCACCCACTAGCGGACGTAGAATTTCACTTCTTGGCATTCTCGGAGGTCTTGGGCTACTAGCCAGCGCCTTCTTCACCGGCTGGTGGCTATCCCGTCGTCGCGCTAATTCTGAAATGCAGGAAATACTGGAAGCAAGACTAAACGAGGAACGCTATCGTGATCGCGTTCGATCGGGCCGACAGGACGCTATACGAGAGGGCTTAAGCAACGGAGCTGCGGCTGCCGGAATTCACGTAACTGAAACCGCGCCAGAACCCACTCTCAAGCCGTCTGCGTTTTCAGAAGACGATCTGGACGAAGTGATCAGTTCTGCCCTCAGTGAAGAACAGGCGCTGGAACAAGAAGAAAGTCTTGACGTGAACATAGCTGAACCAATTGTCGACAACGACAGTCCGATGATCGACCCCATAGAGCTTGAATTCGACGTTGACGATAATCACGAATTAGCTGACATCGACCTTGAATTGCTCGAACGCGACTATGCCGCTCAAACCGAAACGAATACAGGTCTTGAGGACATTGCGGCTGCCGGCCAAGGTACGTCAACACTTGCGGATTCCAACCTCGACATGGAATTTCCTGAAGACGTTAAAATGCGTAGCGAGACGCTGCCCCGCTTCGACACACTCGAGTTTGACCCTCGCGCAGAGCCGCTTGATTTCGATATCGGCTCAGGCGTAATTGAAGATGAAACCAATAAAACAGAAGCGCTAGGTCTCGAACTTGAAGAAGCGGGCGCCTCCATTGATGCGCACCTCGAACAACTTCGAAGAGAAGACAGCGAACAAGTTGAGCTGGACCCTACTGCGGAGATCGAAATGAACCCGACTGAGCAATTCGAAATTGACCCGACCACAGAACATGAGATCACCGATCTGGTCATTGAAAACTTACTTGAAGATGACGCCATGAACGCCACTTCGACGCGCGACGCCGAAGAGTTTTATCACCTTGAGGCGTCCAGCATTATGAATGTTGGCGAACTGGACTTTGAAAAAGGTCCCGACGACGAAACCAACATACTGAGATTCCGTCAGCGCAATATTCGAACTGGCACCGACGACTCCTCGAACGACGAAGACTAGAAAGTTGCATCAGTTCAGGCACCAGAGATAGAGCAGGGAATTCTGCAATAGCGTGCAATAGTCACACTAGTGCTTAAGTAAGTGCCATTCGAGTAAGACTACTCTTTGATTAAAACACTGAGCCTGGTAACTTTACGGTAGTTTTTAGAAAGCAACGCTCCGCGCCGGCCACGCTGACCAATATAGTGCTCCTGATCAGCAGGCTTCAGCGACATGGTGCGCTCGCCACAGTGAACGCGCAGAACATCGTCTCCCACCAGTATGACCATGCACACCATAAACTCTTCGCCTGCGACGACTCGTTTCGGTGGTATAGACAGAATTTTATTGCCTTTACCGCGGGCCAACTCAGGCAGCTCTTCCAGCGAGAAAATCAACAAGCGCCCTTCGTTACTCACGGATGCAAGCCAGCATTCTTCACCAGGTTCAACCGCACAGGCAGGAACCACAGTCGCGCCTTTAGGCACCGAGAGAACAGATTTGCCAGCTTTATTACGCGAATAGAAATCTTCGAGCTTACCCACAAAACCATACCCTGCGCTGCTGGCAAGAACATAGCGCTGATCGGGATCGCCGGTCATTACGGAGCGAAATTGTGCGCCGTCGGCCGGCCTGAATCGACCCGCCAGTGGTTCACCCTGCCCCCGTGCCGAAGGTAACGTATGCGCCATTGAAGAATAGGCTTTACCCCGACTGTCGAGAAAGACAGCGTTCTGGTTACTCTTCCCTAGAGCCGACGCAAGAAATCCATCACCTGACTTATAGGAAAGTTGAGTTGGGTCCACTTCGTGCCCTTTCGCGGAGCGCGCAAAGCCTCGCTCGCTGAGCACTACAGTTACCGGCTCACTGGGTACTAGCTGGGTTTCGTCAATGGCTTTGGCAACAGGTCGATCGACAATTACGCTACGTCGGTCGTCGCCATATTTTTCCACGTCGGCACGCAACTCCTCACGAATCAACCTAACCAGCTTCGCCTTACTACCGAGAATGCCAGCAAGGTGTTTTTGTTCTTTGGCTAGTTCTTTTTGCTCGCCTTCAATTTTCATCTCTTCAAGCTTGGCTAAATGTCGCAGCTTGAGTTCAAGAATGGCTTCAGCCTGAAGATTGCTTATTTCAAAGCGCTTCATTAATACTGGCTTCGGCTCGTCGTACTTGCGAATGATGGCAATGACTTCGTCAATGTTTAGAAACGCAACCAACAGACCTTCGAGTTGATGTAATCGCTGCTCAACCCGATCTAAACGAAATTGCAGCCTACGCGTTACAGTGTCCAAGCGAAAAGAAAGCCAGGCCTTCAACATCGACCTCAAATCCATCACTCTGGGTTTGCCGTCGAGCCCAATTACGTTGAAATTAACCCGAGCCGTTTTCTCAAGGTCAGTAGTCGCAAACAAGTGAGACATCAATGCTTCTTTATCGACTCGATTTGAACGCGGAATAATTACAATGCGAATAGCGCATTCGTGATCAGACTCGTCGCGCAAGTCGTCAACCATGGGTAGTTTCTTAAGCCGCATTTGAGCCGCTATTTGCTCAAGAATCTTACCGGGTGATATTTGATAAGGAAGCTCGCTTACAACGATATTGCCATCTTCGAAGGTATAGACACCGCGCATACGCACACTACCGTTACCGGTTGCGTAGATGTGTCTCAACTCTTCTTCAGAGTTGATAATTTCACCACCACTCGGATAGTCCGGGCCTTTGACAAGGTCGCACAACTCTTCAAGCGTTGTTTTTGGCGCGTCCAGTAATTTGATGCACGCACTAACGACCTCACGCATATTGTGAGGCGCAATGTCGGTGGACATGCCTACGGCAATACCGCTGGCGCCATTAAGCAATACGTTAGGCAACCGGGCCGGAAGCAGTAACGGCTCTTTCAAAGTACCGTCGAAATTCGGCTGCCAGTCAGTTGTCCCTTGAGCTAACTCACTAAGCAAGGTGGCCGCATATGGCCTCAGCTTGGATTCGGTATAGCGCATGGCGGCAAACGATTTGGGGTCGTCAGGCGAACCCCAGTTGCCTTGGCCGTCGACAATCGGGTAACGGTAGGAAAAAGGCTGCGCCATATGCACCATGGCTTCGTAACAGGCAGAATCACCATGGGGGTGAAACTTGCCAATCACGTCACCCACCGTGCGCGCGGACTTCTTGTGTTTGGAACTGGCCGAAAGACCCAGCTCACTCATCGCGTAAATGATGCGCCGCTGGACGGGTTTCAGACCGTCGCAGAGGTGTGGTAGCGCGCGATCGAGCACCACGTACATCGAATAGTCGAGGTAAGCCTGCTCGGTAAAATCCGCAATAGGACGAGACTCAAGAGACTGGAAATCGAACTCTTCATTTTTCATGAAAACAACCGTATGTCACGATTAAAAGATATCGGCGAGGTCGCCTTTTTTCTGTAACCAGGTTTTACGGTCACCCGAACGTTTCTTTGATAACAACATGTCAAACATTTTGTCGGCATCGTCTTTTGCATCCAGCGTCAAGCGCACTAACCGTCGCGTATCTGCATGCATGGCCGTTTCGCGAAGCTGTTTGGGATTCATTTCGCCCAACCCTTTGAACCGCGTAACCGACACTTTGCCTTTCATTTTGTCCTGCTCAATGCGGGCAAGAATATGTTCACGTTCAGAGTCGTCGAGCGCGTAAAAAACTTGTTTACCGACATCGACCCGAAACAAGGGTGGCATCGCGACAAAAATGTAGCCGCTGTCTACCAGGGGCCTGAAATGTCGCAGAAACAGTGCGCACAGCAACGCTGCAATATGCAGGCCGTCGGAATCGGCGTCGGCCAGAATGCAAACTTTGTGGTATCGCAATCCACTGATATCACAAGACCCGGGCTCGACGCCAATGGCGACGCTTATGTCGTGGACTTCCTGAGAAGCCAGCACCTGGTTAGAAGAGACTTCCCACGTATTCAGAATTTTGCCTCGCAACGGCATGATCGCCTGTGTTTCACGATCGCGTGCTTGCTTGGCTGAACCGCCAGCCGAATCGCCTTCGACTAAAAACAGTTCAGACAGCTCGGGAGCCTGGCTGGTGCAGTCTGCCAGTTTTCCGGGTAACGCAGGTCCTGTCGTAATTTTCTTGCGTACGACCTTTTTGCTGGCCTGAATACGACGCTGCGCTTTAACGATGACCATCGAAGCAATAGCGTCGCCCGTCTCCACGTGTTGATTCAACCAAAGGCTAAAATCGTCTTTCACAATACCGGACACAAAGCCCGCTACTTCACGAGAAGACAGTCGGTCTTTGGTTTGGCCCGTAAACTGTGGCTCGCGCACTTTTATTGAAAGCACAAAACTCAATCGATCCCATACATCTTCGGGCGAAATACGCACACCGCGCGGTACTAGTGAGCGCAGTTCGGCGAAATCGCGAATGGCTTCTGTAAGCCCCGTGCGCATGCCGTTGACATGCGTCCCCCCCTGATGGGTAGGAATCAGATTGACGTAGCTCTCAATGACCAGGTCGCCTTGATCTTCGAGCCAGCACAACGCCCACTCGGCCTCCTCGCCTTCCTTGCTGACATCGCCCGAATAGAGATCGAGCGGCAGTCTCTTGGGTGTATTGAGTGCCTCGTGAAGGTAGTCGTTGAGGCCATCGGCGTACTTCCAGGTCTCGCTCTCGCCCGTTTTCTCGTCGGTAAATGACACTTCCAGCCCGTGACACAACACGGCCTTGGCACGCAGCACGTGTTTCAGGCGTGCGACTGAAAACTTAGGCGAATCGAAATATTTGGGGTCGGGCCAAAAACGGATACTGGTCCCGGTATTGCGCTGCCCTACGGAGCCAACCACTTTCAGCGCAGAGGCCTTGTTACCGCCCTTGAACGACATGCTGTGCTCTTTTGCGTCTCGACGCACCGACACTTCCAGAAGTTGGGATAGTGCGTTGACAACGGAGACACCAACGCCGTGGAGACCACCAGAAAATTTATAGTTTTCGCCCGAGAATTTGGCGCCAGAGTGAAGCCTTGTGAGAATCAGCTCAACGCCCGGTATTTTCATTTTGGGATGTTTATCGACGGGCATGCCGCGGCCGTTATCAACAACCTCAAGGCCGCCGTCTTGCAACAACGTAACTTCGATCTTGTTGCAATGCCCTTCTAGCGCTTCGTCGACGCTGTTATCGATGACTTCCTGAGCCAGATGGTTAGGTCTGGAGGTATCGGTATACATACCGGGACGGTGACGAACCGGGTCGAGGCCACTGAGGACCTCAATATTTGATGCATCGTAAGTTTTAACCATGAACTCGCACAGAACACTAAAAAGTTTCGCCGGAAGTGTAGCGAACTCAACGGCAATTTACGAGATATGCAATCTTCGTTTACACAAAACGCTTCGAGAATCAGGCCAGGTCAGAGGCCAGCGCGTCCCGCACGCCCGATGCTACCTCAACATCACCCACCGGATAGCGCGGGTGGCTCGTGCCAAACGCAATGGGTTCACCGGCTTTAACTCGTGAAATAGCGTCACTGGTGAGCTGAAAGCGCAGAAAATGGACGGCTGATGTCTTGGTGTCGTCGGCACGCTCCAGGTCCTCGTCGGCAATACCCACAATTTTCTCGCCGTCTCCTGCCTGGACCCACAACTGATTCTCAACGTCATACAGCTCAACGAGTTTCTCGCGGCGCTCTTCAACGTCGTCGTACTGAATCATCATGGTGGCCTTCCAGTTGTCGCCGTCTGGAATTAGTGGATTGTAAGCTTCCAGCTCTTCCTCGATCCCGGCCGACTCGAATATTTTCTCGATGCGCAGCATTTCCTGGATCTGGTACTGAACCGTGAGCCGATTTTCAAACAGCAACACAATATGCTCTCCCAACTGGACCGCGCGGGTTTTTTTAATCTCAAGCACCTGAGCGCGAAAATCTGTGCGCTTCTGTGAATACTGTTCGAGTGAGAAAAGAGAGCTACGATCGAGGTGGGGCATGGATCTATTCCTGTAAAGACTGGATGCGATAAACGCTAAATACCGTACGCAGTGCGCAACAGTTTTAAGGGGTGGGTGGGTTCTTTTTCTTCTTTCATGACGCTTTCAATCTGGCGCCCGGCCATCGGACAGTCAGACGCATAATAATCGGGAACAGCTTTAGTGATTCGACTCACTACCGGCTGGCAAATTTTGATGGCCGAGGCGCGAAACTCTTTTTTGACGCCGTAAGTGCCGTCGTGACCCGAACAGCGTTCAATGACCTCAACCGTGGTACCGGGCACTAGAGCCAGCGCGTCGCGTGTTTTGAGGCCGATGTTTTGTACGCGCAAATGACACGCCGCGTGATAGGCAACTTTACCCAGGGATTTCTTAAAATCTACCTTCATGTGACCGGTCTTATGACGCGCCAGCAAATATTCAAACGGGTCGAACATCGCTTTTTGCACTTTTAGCACGTGCAGATCGTCCGGGAACATTAGCGGTAGCTCCTGCTTAAACATGAGCACACACGACGGTACGGGACCGACAATATCGTAACCCTGATCGACCAGCCTGGCGAGCACAGGTACATTGATCTCCTTAGCCTTGGCAACACTCTCCAAATCGCCCAACTCAAATTTGGGCATCCCGCAACACCGCTCTTTGTCGACCAACACGACTTCTATACCGTTGTGTTCAAAAATAGCCACCAGATCGTGACCAAGTTCGGGCTCATTGCGGTTGCCGTAACAGGTAGCGAACAAGGCCACTTTGCCAGTTGTTGTTTCAGTGGCTACGGACTTAATGGTTTTGCTTAAGTTCCTGGCAGCGCTCTTTCGGAACGTTTTGGAATGATATTCGGGAACCGGGGCGTCCTGCGCAATGCCCAGCGTCTTATCGAGCATTTTGCGCCCGGCAGCGGTTTTGTTTACTGCGTTAACGGCCTGCGCAATGACAGGAATGCCAGCAAGCTTGCCAACTGTATCGGTATCGGAGAGTAGGCGATTGCGTTTGGATGTACCTTCCTTCTTGAACTTGAACGCTTTGGCTCGAAGCATCAAATGAGGAAAATCTACGTTCCATTCGTGAGGCGGAACGTAGGGGCATTTTGACATATAGCACATGTCGCACAAGAAACAGTGGTCGACCACGTCCCAATAGACGGACTTCGGTACACCATCCACTTCCATAGTGTCCGACTCATCTACCGCGTCGAACAGCGTAGGAAACGAATTGCACAAATTAAAGCAACGACGGCAACCATGGCAAATATCGAACACGCGCTCGAGCTCACTGAACAAACTTTCTTCGTTGTAAAATTCGTCGTCTTTCCATTTTAGCGGATGACGGGTGGGCGCTTCGAGACTTCCTTCGCGACGGTGTGATCCGGATGACATAAGCGGGCCTTCTACAGTGTGCTGTCAGCTAAAAACAAAACGGGTGGCAGAGCCACCCGTTATCGTATTCGAACGTGTGACCCGACGAGGGATCACTTATCAGTTCGTTCAGGCGTCGAGCGTATCCAGAGCTTTCTGGAAACGGTTGGCGTGTGAACGCTCGGCTTTGGCCAGCGTTTCAAACCAGTCGGCAATCTCGTCGAAGCCTTCATTGCGCGCGGCTTTGGCCATGCCCGGGTACATGTCGGTGTACTCGTGCGTTTCGCCAGCAATCGCTGCTTTTAGGTTGTCGGACGTGATACCAATAGGCAAACCCGTTGCCGGATCGCCAGTCTCTTCCAGATACTCAAGATGACCGTGCGCATGTCCGGTTTCGCCTTCAGCGGTCGAACGGAACACAGCAGCGACATCGTTGTATCCTTCGACGTCAGCTTTTGCTGCAAAGTAGAGGTATCTGCGATTAGCCTGTGACTCGCCGGCAAATGCGTCTTTAAGATTTTGTTCAGTTTTGCTACCGCTAAGGGACATGTGGGCATCCTCTGTTGCATTTTGGTGGTGGTGACATAAGACTTAGTCTAGACTAACTCTAAGACTATCCTAAGTCTGAGACTCGATCAATGAGTTTATATGTTTTCAGACGTTAATTGACCCATCAATCGGGTGTGTGTACTTTAGTCGCGCACTAAACCGGAGATCGTCTCATGGCCGTGAAAAGCACCGCAAAAAAACCCGATTTTGAACAATCGCTTAAGAAACTCGAAGGAATCGTCGAGGGATTGGAGAGCGGTGACCTGCCCCTTGAGAAAGCGGTGAAACAATGGGAGGAAGGCATGAAGCTGCGCGATTCGTGCGAGAAAATACTCGCGAAGACCCAGCAAAAAGTTGACGTCCTGCTTAACAGCAGTGGAAATACCGAACCATTTGATGCTGACTAACCTCGACAAATCGCCCATTTAGCGAGCAACAGGCCATGACAACCAAGAGCAACGACATTGAAGACGTGCAAAATCGCGCCGATACGCGTGAACTGCCTATTCACAAAGTCGGAATAAAAGACATTGAGCATCCGATTCGGGTGCTGGACAGAAGTGGTGGTGAACAGCCAACCGTCGCGCGCCTTAATATGTTTGTGGAACTACCCCACAACTTTAAAGGCACCCACATGTCGCGGTTCGTCGAAATTCTTGAAGAAAACGACGCCGATATTTCGGTGCGTTCTTTCCGCGGCATTGTCACACGAATGCGGGAACGCCTTGAAGCCGCGCGCGGACATCTTGAAATGTCCTTTCCGTACTTCATGAAAAAGACGGCCCCTGTATCGGGCGTCGAAAGCCTGATGAATTACCAGGTGACACTCATTGGCGATTGCAGTGAGAGCAGCTGCGATATCACAATGAAAGTAGTTGTACCTGTGACAAGCCTCTGTCCGTGCTCAAAAGGAATTTCCGACTACGGCGCGCACAGCCAACGCTCTCACATTACTATTTCAGCACAAACAAGCGAGTTCGTGTGGCTGGAAGAACTTGTGGATATTGCGGAACGACAGGCATCAAGCGAGCTCTACGGAATTTTAAAACGACCGGATGAAAAGCACGTCACGGAACGCGCCTACGACAATCCAAAATTTGTTGAAGATCTCGTACGGGATATTGCCGTCGAACTCAATAACGACAAACGCGTCGTGGTTTACACCGTTGAAGCAGAAAACTTCGAGTCCATTCACAACCATTCAGCTTACGCCCTGATTGAACGCGACAAACGCACCGACACAATCTAACGCACTGCCAGGTTGGGCCTGGCCGCTTCAAAAGTTCGTCTAGTTGGTGGCCGTATTGACTGAGGCCGTTTTTTCTCGTTCCAGCCGCGTTATTGTGGCTTCCTGGCGCGCAGCTCGCTGCAATCGTTCAATCAGAGAACGCAAGAATGTCTTGGTAAAATGTAGCTGGCACGCTGTTGACACCTGCTCAAGCAACGTAGAACTCACACGCAACAACGTCACGTGATCGTGCGCACTAATGGTTGCCGTTCGACGCGCAGCCGTCACGTAACTGGTTTCGCCGAAACAGTCGCCTTTGTGCAATGAACCTACGACGTTTCCATTTTGTTTAACATCGACTTGCCCGGATACAATTATGTAGAAGCGGTCGTCCAACTCTCCTTCGCGTACGATTTCCTGTCCCGCCGCATAAGCTCGCCAGTCGCTCGCTCGAAGTACTTCCCAAATTTCCGCATGAGAAAAATCGTGGAAAAAGGACAGCTGACGCAATTGTTCAAAACGCTCCTGTTTGTCAATACGGTCTTCGTCGTCTTTGAGCTCCTGAAACGCGCGCGTTAAAGCTGCTGCGAATTCTCTGCCACTTTGAAAGCGTTTGCCCGGTTCTTTGTGCATGGCTTTCGCCACAATTTGTTCGAGAATTTCCGGAATGTCAGGACGAATGCTATGCATGGGCTGAGCGCTGGCATACACAATTTGATGCAACAGCTTGGTCAGGTTCGAAGCACGAAACGGTCGCACTCCTGTTAGCAGCTCATACATTACCGCACCCAGAGAATACACATCCGACACCTGCGTAATTTCGGCGGATTGAACCTGCTCCGGTGACATGTAACTAGGCGACCCGGCGATACCACGAATTTGTGAGTGTTCTGCGTTCTTAACAATGGCGATGCCAAAGTCAATTATACGAACATCGCTGTTCGTAGTGAGCATGATATTGCTAGGTTTAATGTCGCGGTGAACCACACCGCGGCTGGCTGAATATTGCAGTGCTTTGGAACATTTGAAAATTATTTGTACGACGTCGCCAATGCGCAGTAAATTATCAGGCTTGCAATAAGCCGCTAGCGTGCGAGCACCGTGGATGTGCTCCATAACCACGTAGTAGTTTCCTTCTTCTTCGCCTGCATCGTAAATTGGAAGAATGTTTGGGTGTTGCAACATGCCGACGATGTTGGCTTCGTTATAAAACATTTTGCGGGCTACGGCCGCATCTTCTTCGCTTTGTGAAGAGTTGTTGTAAACCTTGATCGCAACGTCGCGACCGTAAAAAGGGTCGTGAGACAAGTAGACGTTTCCGGTACTACCACGACCAACTTCCTTGATGATCATGTATTTGCCAATTTTGTCCAACATAGAGCTCTCGATGCTTTGGTAAGGTTTACATAAATGACATCCCCCACGAGAGAGCGGCCAAACACAGTGCAGCAAACAGTGCTGCGACAATGTCATCAAGCATAATGCCGAGGCCCCCGGAGATACTGTGATCCATTTCGCGGATTGGCCAAGGTTTTACAATGTCAAAGAGCCTGAAAAAAGCGAAGCCTAGTAACCACCAAAGCCACGTGTCCGGTACAAATGCGACCGCAATTACGTATCCAACAATTTCGTCCCAAACAATGCCGCCGTGATCGTGCACGCCGAGTTTTTTTGCGGCATATCCGCAGATAAAAACACCGGCAATTGACATAATTACAATCGCGATCCATTCCTGGACAAGTGGCAAGCGACTTAACATAAATGCGAACGGAATTCCGACGACTGTGCCTGCCGTGCCCGGAGCTTTTGGCGCAAGGCCAGAGCCGAAACCAAAAGCTAAAAACATAATCGGATCGGTAAAGACTTCGCGTGCAGCTACCGGACGATGAGGAGTTTTATTGTCACCCATAGGCTCTACGTGTCACTGGAAAAGTGATCGTGCCCCTGAACATTAACGGCATGAGCTTTGCCTTTTAAGGTGAAGCGTAATCCGGACGTGCGGTCAATTTTCCCTATGCGCTGGACACGCAGGAAACAGGAGCTACACAGCGCTTCAAAATCTTCAACGTTGCCCCGAGGCACAGCCATACAAAGCTCGTAATCGTCACCGCCACAAAGCGCAAGATAGCGCGCTTCTTCAGGTTTAAAATTACTGCTCAACACGGTGGATAGAGGTAACTTCTCCAGGGTCACTGTGGCGCCCACTTCCGATGCATGCAACAAGTGGCCAAGATCCTGGCCCAAACCATCTGAAATATCGATCGCTGCGGACACCAGTGGTCCCATGCGTTTACCGAGAGCTACGCGTGGATTTGGATATAGAAAACGTTCGATCAAAAAACTGTGTCCGTCACCTCGTGTCATTGCACGCAATCCGGCAGCGGCATCGCCCAGCGTTCCCGTCACGTATATTTGATCGCCGGGTTTGGCACCCTTTCGAAGCACGTGGTTGTCGCGTTCAACGTGCCCGGTGACATGCACTGTCACTATCAACGGCCCACTAACGGTGTCCCCGCCAATAAGCGTGACACCATGCAATTCTGCGCATTCAGAGAAGCCGGCCGAGAAATCGGCTAGCCAATCGTGGTCAAGATGGGGGACTGACAAACTCAGGCTTGCCCAGGCAGGCGTTGCCCCCATGGCCGCGATGTCGCTTAGGTTGACGGCGAGCACACGGTGCCCCACTGAGCGCGCCGGAGATGTTCTTGGAAAATGTACAGACTCAACCAGCGTATCCATGACGCTGACCAGGTTTTGTGATTCGGGCGGATCAAGCAGAGCGCCGTCATCTCCGACCCCCACCAGCACATCGCTGCGCCTGGCTCCTACGTCTGAAAAATAATCTCGAATTAAATCGAACTCACTCATTCATTGTGCCCTTTATTCGCAACGCTAGCGCTTTTCAACGGCGCGCAAATCCCCTGCAGCGCGATCCAGAATGGCGTTGACGTATTTGTGTCCGTCCGTAGCGCCGAAACGCTGAGCAAGCTCAATCGCTTCATTGATAACTACCCGGTAAGGAACATCGAGGCGGTGACGCATTTCTGTCAACGCTACCATGATGATGGACAGTTCCAGCGGGTCGAGTTGACTCACGTCGCGATCGGCGTGGACCGCGATAAGAGCTACATTGTTGTCGACGTCTTTCAGCGCATTTCTCAACAACTCGTCAAAATACTCATGATCGGCGTCCGCGTATTCACGCTTTTCAACATACTGACGTTTAAGCTCAGTCATCGTCGCTGGATTGACGTGCCACTGGTAGAGGGCCTGCATGGCAAGCCTTCGGGCGCGACTGCGCTTACGAATTACGGCGCGTTGTTGTTCGCGGTTTTCGGCCATCAGTGTCCCAATTGATCCAGCATATTAAGCATTTCAAGCGCCACCATGGCCGCTTCGGCCCCTTTATTGCCGACCTTCCCTCCGGAACGCTCAACGGCCTGGTCAACAGTGTCCGTTGTCAGCACACCCATCACGACAGGTTTACAGGTATCCAGCTGTACTTTTTGCAACCCTGACGCACATTGTCCGGCAATGTAATCAAAGTGCGGTGTCGCACCGCGAATAACCGCACCCAGACAAATAACCGCCGCGTAAGTATCTCCGCTTAGCGCGACTTTAGCCGCGAGAGGAATCTCAAATGCACCGGGAACTTTGATTAAATCTATATTCTTAACGTTCATGCCATGACGGACGAGCGCATCTTTGGCGCCTACTACCAGCGCATTGACAATAACCTCGTTAAATCGGGCTGCCACGATGGCAATTTGCACGTCGCGGGCAACCAGATCGCCTTCTATTACCTTCACCTTCATCTCCTCACTGCTGTCGCGTACAAACACGGACTCGCAGGCTCTGTATTGATCGTGGATTATCCCACATACTCGACCACTTCCAGACCAAAACCAGAAATAGCAGCCATATTCCTAGGGGCACTGAGTACGCGCATTTTACGCACGTGCAAATCGCGCAAGATTTGTGCCCCAATTCCGTATGTACGCAAATCGGCAATTTCTTCTTCACTGGCTTTTGTCGACGGTTTGGTACCCGCTTCGCCAGCGCCTATGCGTGCCAACAGCTCGCGCGGATCTTCGTGGCCGCGAAGCACTATAATTACTCCGGCCCCTTCGGAGCTTATGCGCTTCATCGCATCGCGCAGTGGCCAACCAAGGCTCGACCAGGTCACACCCAGCACATCGCTAAGAGTATCCTGAACGTGCACGCGTACCAGTGCAGGCACCTCTTCGCTAAGCTCACCCTTTACCAACGCAAGATGGACAGACTTATTCACGTGGTCTTCGTAACTGATCAATCGGAAACTACCAAATTCTGTAGGAATGGCCGATTCATCGATGCGCTCAACGGACTCTTCTTTAGACAAGCGGTAGCTGATCAAATCAGCAATAGTGCCAATGCGCAATTTATGCTTTGTCGCAAACTCAAAGAGCTGCTCGCGTCTTGCCATGGTGCCGTCGTCGTTAAGTATTTCCACAATGACAGCGGCCGGCTCCTGCCCCGACAATCGGGTTAAATCGCAACCAGCCTCAGTGTGGCCAGCCCGCGTTAGCACGCCACCAGGTTGCGCCATAATTGGAAACACGTGCCCCGGTTGGCACAAGTCTTCAGGCAGCGCATCCGCCGCCACCGCCATTTTCACGGTTTGGGCGCGATCGTGCGCTGAAATACCGGTGGTAACGCCTTCCGACGCCTCGATAGACACGGTGAAATTGGTTGAGCCATCAAGATCGGTTGCTGTAACCATGAGCGGTAGTCGCAGCTGCTGGCAACGTTCGCGTGTGAGCGTCAAACAAATAAGGCCGCGGCCAAACCGCGCCATAAAGTTTATGTCTTCGGCACGAACGTGTTCAGCAGCCATGATCAGGTCGCCTTCGTTCTCGCGATCTTCGTCATCCAGTATGACGACCATTTGGCCATTGCGAATGTCTTCAAGAATATCTTCTATTGAATCAAATTTAATGGTCATGTTCTCTGCAACTATAGGTGTGGATCAATGGCGAACCAACACCGTAAACCAATGGTGTTATGTGGGGGTTTGACCCAACAAACGAGCTGTATATCGAGCCACCAGGTCAACCTCAAGATTGACCACAGACCCCACCCGATAGTGCTGAAAGAGAGTCCGGGTATACGTGTGGGGGATGATATTGACACCAAAATCAGAGGCGGTCACGTCATTTACGGTCAGACTGACACCGTCGACGGTAATACTGCCTTTGGCCGCCACAAAACGGGCAAGATCCGACGGCAATTCTATTCGAACTCGCCACGACCGACCATCGTTTTTAAGACTCAATACTTTGGCTACAGCATCAACGTGTCCTGACACCATATGCCCGTCGAGCCCGTCGCCCATTCGCAAGGAAGCTTCGAGGTTAACCGAAGCGCCCGCGCGGGCGTGCCGCAAAGAGGTTACCGCCAGCGTTTCACGTGATACGTCGGCACTAAACTGCCGGTTGTTCGGATCAAGCACCGTGAGGCACGCTCCGTTGACCGCTATGCTGTCGCCAACTTTCACGCGCCCCATATCCAGTGCGACCGTTGTTATGGTTACTCGTACGTCGCCGCCTCGCTCGGTTACGCGCGCAATTTTTCCACAGTCCTGAATAATACCGGTGAACATAGCAGCCTCGTAATTCGTTGTTGGTTCAGCCTTTTGCGTTTAAGCGAAAGACCATCTTGGTGCACGTACCCACACGGGACAATTTGGCAAGTTCAAGGTCGATGACTTGATCCATCGACGTTAGTTCGCCCAGATCCAGCATGCCTCGCGATGCACTACCCATCAGCCGCGGCGCCTG
>QIGP01000038.1 GCA_003228965.1 Gammaproteobacteria bacterium | reverse complement strand
GGATGGGAAGGTCAGGAAGGTAGTGCCTGTCCAGAGCCAGGTCGAAGGTAGTGCCTGTCCAGAGCCAGGTCAAGAGCCAGAGCAGTGTCCAGCAGAGCAGTGCCTGTCCAGAGCAGGTGTGTGCCTGTCCTGCGTTGGACTGTGCCTGTCCTGTGCGTTGGACTGTGCCTGTCCGGGAAGTGTGGGGTCGAGCAGGTGGTCCGAGGAAGGATGTGCCTGTCCGGGTTGGGTGGTGATTGGGGTGCAGGGCTGTGACGGTTGTTTGTTGCTTTACAGGTTGATACAGTGCGCTCCGGTGGCTCGCGTCGGTACCTCCGCGACGGCTAGCTGTGAACTCCGCCAGGCCCGGAAGGGAGCAACGGTAACGGTGAAACCGGGTGCCGGAGGACTACTGGCGTGAGCCGCTTTTTAACTGCCTGTTTTCATCCGTGTCCGACGCAATCAGTGCTACAGTGTGGACCTCTGTAGCGCACCGCGCTGTTTAATGAATTGAGCCGAAAGTCGATCTATGAGTTACACCGTTCTTGCCAGAAAGTGGCGCCCCCGTAATTTTGCCGAAATGGCGGGTCAAGAACACGTCCTGCGAGCGCTAATCAATGCGCTGGACAGCGACCGACTCCACCACGGATTCCTGTTTGCCGGTACGCGAGGCGTGGGAAAGACTACCATCGCCCGGATTCTCGCTAAATGTCTCAACTGCGAAAAAGGTGTCAGTTCAATACCGTGTGGCGAGTGTTCAACTTGCCAGGAAATCGATGACGGCCGTTTTGTCGACCTGATTGAGGTCGATGCCGCGTCGCGAACCAAAGTCGACGACACCCGCGAATTGCTCGACAACGTGCAATACGCGCCGTCGTCAGGGCGCTACAAGGTCTACCTCATCGACGAGGTTCACATGCTCTCAAGGCACTCATTCAATGCGTTGCTTAAAACGCTTGAAGAGCCGCCTCCTCACGTCAAATTTCTGTTAGCCACAACCGATCCACAGCGACTACCGGCGACCGTGTTGTCACGCTGCCTGCAATTTAACCTGAAGCGACTGCCAAAAGATCTGATTGGCGATCGAATGCGGTCCATTTGCGAAGCCGAAAGTTTCGAATTCGACGCTACTGCGCTCGAGCTCTTGGCCCACGGCGCGGACGGCAGTATGCGCGACGCGTTAAGCTTGCTGGACCAAGCGGTGGCCTACGGCGGCGGAGCAGTCAAAGAAGGTGACGTACGCACCATGATGGGCACGGTAGAGCGCAACAAGGTCTACGAGCTTGCCAGAACGCTAGCGCGCAAGGACGGCAAAGCCGTACTTGCACAGGTCGCCGTAATGGACGAGTACGCGCCGGACTACACGGAAGTTTTACAAGAACTTGCGCTGTTGCTACAGCGAGCCGCCATTTTGCACATGACCGAAGTCAAACCACGCGATTCACAGGAAATGGCCGATCTGGTGGCAGAGTTGTGCTCAGAGCTAGACAACGAAGAAGTGCAGCTCCTCTATCAAATCGCCATTATCGGCCGACGCGATTTGCCGCTTGCGCCCGACGTACGCAGCGGATTCGAAATGGTGCTCTTGCGCATGCTGGCCTTTTTACCGGCCGCTCCAGGCAGCGGCCAATCGGGTAAAAAAAAACAGTTAACGACACCCTCTAATTCAGAACACGCCGCGGGTGGTGCCACATCTTCGGCCCACCACAATGCGGATGCAGCAAGCGTAGCGGCGACAAGCAAGGCCAGAAAGCCTGCCACGACACCCAATAAGCTCAAACCAGAACCTGCGAACACAACGTCGATACCATCTTCCCTGGAGGCTGAAGCAAAAGACGCCGAGCCTGAAACTGCTTCGCGGCGACAAAGCTCCAACGCCAATGCGCCTGTAAATTTCAACGACTGGTCGTCAGCGATTGAACTGTTTAATCTTCACGGGGCAGCGAGACAACTCGCCGTAAACTGTTTGGTCTCGGAGCACAGCGCTACACATTTACGCTTGCTCCTCGATACCTCAAATCAGCACATGATCACGAGCCAAGTGATGCAGAAACTGACTGCGGTTGTACAAAATCACTTGGGCGACGCGTTTGCAGTCTTTATAGATCTCGGTGGCGTTAAGGCCAATACGCCCGCGTTGCGTCAGGAGGCGACCGAGCAGGCCAATAAACAGGCCGTCCGGGACTCTTTGCTTAGCGATCCAAATGTGAAAATATTGCTCGAGACGTTCGATGCGACCATTCACGAAGACTCGATCAAACCCATTAACTGAATATTCTTAACTGACAAAAGCGGACACGAACTCATGATGAAAGGTGGACTTGGCGGGCTCATGAAACAGGCTCAGAAAATGCAGGAAGATATGCAAAAGGCTCAGGAGGAGCTGGCTTTACTAGAAGTAACAGGCGTTGCAGGCGGCGACATGGTTCGGGTAGTAATGAACTGCAAACACGAGGTGCGCAAAGTAAGCATCGACGACACTCTGGTAGGCGAAGACAAAGACATGCTTGAAGATCTTGTCGCGGCCGCCATGAACGACGCCACGCGCAAAGTAGAAGAGACAACAAAGGAAAAAATGTCCGGGCTAACCGCGGGGCTTCCGCCCGGCATGAACCTGCCGTTTTAGACGCTTGTCATACTCGCCACAACTTCAAGAACTGATTGAGGCGCTGCGTTGCCTGCCAGGCGTAGGGCCAAAATCGGCCCAGCGTATGGCGTTTCACTTGCTTCACCGCGACCGCGAGGGAGCTACCAGGCTGGCTCACAGTCTTGAAAGGAGCGCGACCGACATCGGGCATTGTGTACGTTGCCGAATGTTTACCGAGCAGGAGCTGTGTACGCAGTGCGCGTCTTCAAGGCGCGAGGTTACGACTCTATGCATTGTTGAAACGCCGGCTGATGTTGCTGCAATCGAGCAGTCGGGCGGGTATAGCGGCCTTTACTTTGTGCTCATGGGGCATTTGTCGCCCCTGGACGGCATCGGGCCAGACGACCTTGGCATGGACCTTCTCGAGCAACGACTCCGTGAGGGTGAGGTTCAGGAAGTTATCGTCGCGACCAATCCAACCGTCGAGGGTGAAACCACGGCGCAATACCTGGCTGACATGGCCAGTCACCTGAACATTACCGCAACACGTATCGCTCACGGCGTGCCGATGGGTGGCGAACTTGAGTATGTAGACGGTGGTACTTTGTCGCATGCTCTGGCAGGCAGACGTAAGCTCAACGAGACCAATAATTAGTCAGAACCACTTCATTGCGAACCCGCAGACCGCGGGTGTGGCAAGCACAGTCCGGTTGCTGTGGATTCAATCAGTTGTGTCACGGTGACGTTAAGAGATTGGTGCGCGCTTCGCGCTCGCAATGACAAAACCTCTTCGCGCTCGCAATGGTGTCGCAGCAATGCTCTTCTGTGGGTTTAGGGCGCTGCGTTCGCGTTGAGTTCGCGCATGAGCTTCTGTAGCTGTAAATAGCTGGTGTAGCGTCGCGCCTCGATACGGCCGTCTTCAACGCGTGTTTTTACTTCGCAACCTGGTTCGTGTTGGTGCCGACAATTGGCAAATTTGCAGTCCGATGCGGCCGCAAATATTTCAATGTAACCATTTGGCACCTGCTCTTCAGTCAGTGTAGGCGGCGCAAAGTCACGCACACCGGGCGAGTCGATGAGACCACCGGTATAGGGTTCTTCAAAGTGATACAGGTAGCTTGCGGAAGTTGTGTGACGACCGAATTTTCCGGACGTCGAAATTTCCTGAGTTTCCTGATTGATGTCGGCAATCATGGCATTGAGTAGCGAAGACTTACCGACACCCGACTGGCCGACTAATATACTTACACCATCGGAGCAGGCGTCCATAAGTTGATCGACGTTTTCGCCTGTCTTGGCGCTGCAGCGAATGACTTTGTAGCCCAGGCCTTCCAGTGCGACCAGCCATTCGAAACCTGTTGCCGGCGCAAGCTCGATTTTGTTGTGTACCAACACGCACTCGACCTGTAGATGTTCGGAGGCTGCAATGTAGCGGTCAACCAGAAACGGATCGGCGGGTGGGTGGCTTGAAAAGACCACCACCATACAACTGAGGTTTGCGGCCACATTCTCATCGCGGCCTCGACGCGTAGGTCGTTGCAATAAATTGTCACGTTCGTTAATTGCCGTGATGATGCCACCAATGGAATCGCCCTCTCTAGGACTCCAGGTGACGTAGTCGCCACATACTGGTCGTATGTTGCGGCCTTTCATGCGGCAGTTAAAACGTTCTCTTGAAGGGGTTTCGACGATGACCTGGCGACCAAAAGCGGCTACGACCAGGCCCGTTGCCGATTCGGTGTTCATGCCCGATTCGCGATCATGCGCTTAGCAATTTTTGTAAGTAGGCCACTCGTACGGGTCCGGGCGGATGTGAGTCGTAAAACTTGCTGTGCAGTTCGTCCGGAACCAATGTAGAAGAGTTCTCTTTGTACAGTTTGCCAAGCGCGGTAATCAGCGCGCTGGCGTCGCTTTGCTCAAACGCGTATTCATCGGCTTCAAACTCATGTTTGCGCGAAAAGTAAGTGCTCACCGGGGTCAGGAAAAACGTGAACACAGGAATCACAAGGGTAAACAGCAAGAGCGCCATGTGACTAGAAGGCGCTGACACGCCAAGAGCCGAGTAGAACCAGGCTTGGTCTTTCAGGAAGCCCAGTATGGCAAGTCCAATGAGACCTGAAACAAAGCCCCATATTAAACGCGAGCGAATGTGATTCTTGCGGAAGTGCCCAAGCTCATGCGCGAGCACTGCTTCCACTTCAACGGGTTCGAGGGTTTTAATCAACGTATCAAAAAAGACGATACGTTTGTTGTTACCAACGCCCGTAAAGTATGCGTTGCCGTGTGATGAACGACGTGAGCCATCCATGACGAAAAAGCCTTTGCTTTTAAAGTCGCAGCGTTTCAGTAGTGCTTCTATTCGGGTAATGAGCAAATCGTCGGACAGTTCGGAGAATTTGTTGAACAGTGGCGCAATAAAGGCCGGGTATGCCCAGGTAATGGCCAACGAAAATGCTACCCAGACTACCCAGGCGTACGCCCACCAGTAGGTACCGGCTGCGTTCATAATCCACAATATGGCTGCTAGCAGCGGTAAGGCCAGTACCAGTGCAACTAGCCAGCCTTTAATCGTGTCGGTAAAGAACAGGCCGGGCGTCATTTTGTTAAAGCCGAAACGCGCCTCGATGCCAAACGTGCGATACAGCGAAAGTGGAATCGACAAAATCGACATGACGAACAAGATGGCCATGATACTGATGACGCCAGTGAGAATCGGTCCCAGACCAAAACCACTCACCCAGGTGTCTACCCATTGAAGCCCACCACCAATGGTCCAGCCAACGAGAAGGACTGTGTCTATAAGCATGTCCCACATTCCTATGCGCGTACCGGCTGCTGTGTAGTCGGAGGCTTTTTGGTGTTCGTCGATTGAAATGGCGGTGTTGAACGCTTCGGGTAAATCGTTGCGGCGTTCGCGCATGGCGCGCAGTTGGCGTGAAGACAGCCACAAACGTACTAGTGTACCGAGTGCCAGAAAAACAAAAAAAGCAAGTTGAAACGGGTGCATACAAGGACCTTGGTCAGAACGAATTCGAGCGCACAAGCTTAGCCAATGGTAGAATGAGGCGCAAGCAAACCAGGGCCTTAAACACATGTTAAATCGCGCAAACAATCTGATTTGGATCGACCTGGAAATGACCGGTCTGGAACCGGCAACCGACGTAATCATTGAAATTGCTACGGTTGTTACCGACCAGAATCTGAATGTGCTGGCCGAAGGGCCTGAAATTGCCGTTCATCAGCCCAAATCGCTTATGGACACAATGGACGAATGGAATACTTCCCACCACGGGAATTCCGGTCTTACGCGGCGTGTGGCCGACAGTAGTTTTGACGCAAGCGAGGCCGAGCAGGAGACGCTTTCGTTTTTGCAGGTCTGGGTAGACAAGGGTGCGTCTCCCATGTGCGGCAATTCTATTTGTCAGGACCGCCGTTTTATGGCGCGACTGATGCCAGAACTTGAGGACTTTTTTCACTACCGCAACCTGGATGTCAGCACGCTAAAAGAATTGGCCAAGCGTTGGGCGCCTGATGTTGCAAGCGGGGTCGTCAAAGAAGGTAAGCATCTGGCACTATCTGATATTCACGATTCGATCAATGAACTGAAACATTATCGAGAACATTTCTTAATGGTCGATGCTCCGGTATAGCCTTATCGGGTGTCAGGTAAATAGGGCGCGTGTTTTTGGTCAATGTACGTTTGGACGACTAGTGTGCTTGTTCGCTTCAAGGTTTAGTGCAGGCTACGTCAACTCTTGTTGTACCCGTTATCCGTTTTCAACTTTAGGGAGTACCTCCATTGTGAGCCTTTCAAATAGCAATGACGCCAAGGCTAGCTATCGTTGGTCACAGCCAGCAGAACGTAACCAGGTCCCGATATTGACGCATCTACAATCGTTGCTTGATGAAAATCGCCACTACCGGGTACTTGAAATCGGTAGCGGTACGGGCCAACACGCGGTGCATTTTGCCAACGCACTGCCCAAGGTCGAGTGGATCACCAGCGACTTAAAAGAGAATCACGCAACGCTCAACGCGTACCTTGAGGTGGCGGGTAATCCCCGTATTCGAAGACCCATTGAGCTCGATGCCGAGTCGCTGGCAAAGTTTGATGAGCAGGTGGATGTAATCTATACCGCGAATACTTGCCACATTATGTCCTGGGAACAGGCGCAGGCAATGATACTTAACGCAGGCCGTGTGTTAGCGACGCAAGGATTGTTTCTTGTGTACGGTCCGTTCCACGTAGGAGGGCAGGCCAACAGCGAGGGCAACTACCGCTTCGATTTGTCTTTAAGCCAAACCAATGCGTGGCAGGGCATTCGCAACCGGGAAGACGTTATCCGCGAGGCTGACGCCGCAGGATTTAGTTTGACTCAGGCCTTTGATATGCCGGCGAACAATCAGCTGCTTGTTCTTGAGCGACGTAGAGACTGAAGCTGCACCTGAGTTTTCGATCGCATTTCGGCCAGGTTACCAATAAGGAGAAGGCTCCGTGTTTACCATGAGAGAGTGTCATCAGAGCTTGGCGGCTCGACTTGCGACCCTAAGCGCGTTCATCTTCATGCTGAGTTTGAGCGCGTGCTCCGCTGTACCTTGCAACGAAAAGCCAGGTGGTGACAGCGGGTCTGGTGAACTGGCGGTTCAGTCCACAGAGGACGAAGAGAGCGACCCGCAGCAAGACATTGCGTCCGCCGTGCCAGATACCGATATATTCGTGTTTCACATTGACCAAGGTTCATCACAAATCGTTGTCTCTTTTGACGCTAACGTAACTAGTCGCAATGGGTACGACAACCAGCCCGGGTACATTCCAGGTACGAACGATTTTCTGTTTTCCAGTATTTTGGACGGTCGGCAAAGTGACGTTTACCGTTACAGTGAAGCTAGCGGCAAGCTAACTCAACTGACCCGGACAGACCTGTCGGAATACTCGCCGACGTCATTGACAGGTGGAGGCTTTTCCACGGTCGTAGTTGAAGCGGATGGTACGCAACGGCTATGGCTCTACAATCAATCCGGCGTCGCCACCAAGCCTGTCAGGGGTGATGTGACGGGAGTGGGTTACCACACCTGGTTGCCCAACGATCAGCTCGCAGTGTTTATTGTTGACGAGCCACTAATGCACCTGGACGTGGTGGGCGTGACTGGCGAAGCACGCTACACGCTGGCCGTTAATCCAGGACGTTCGTTGCACGCGCGCCCTGGAACCGAGTCCTTGAGTTTTGTGCAACATCGCGACAACGAAATTTCGCGACTAATGAATTGGGACGGAACCAAGGTGGAGTTTCTGGTGAACATGCCAGAAGGGGTTGAAGACATGACGTGGTTACCGGACGGTCGAGCCCTTACGGTCGCTGGTGGTCAGTTAATGGTTTGGACTCCTGGCAGCACACAGTGGGTTACGCAAAAAGACCTGAGTAACATTCTTCCTGGTGAAGTTACCAGACTCGCAGTCAATAGTACGGCCACCCGGCTGGCCGTTGTTAGCAGTATGTCGCCGCCGGAACCTCAGTAGAGCTGAAGCCCAGGTAACTCAGGCATGGGTAGCGCGTTTTGCCAGATTGGCAGCTCGTTTCAGGTTTTAGTATACGGCCACTGAGACGTATCGCCCGGTGAGCAATTTCGTTCTTCGGCACGGGCTTCGATATTGTCGATGCGCTCTTGTGAAAGAGGGTGAGTCAACAAGAAACTTATAGTGTCGTTTGTGTTGTCTTCCTCACCGAGGTTTCGAGCGAAAAATGCGGTAGCGCCACCTGAGTGCCCGTAGTGACGGCAAACTAAATCAATGGCAAAGCTGTCCGACTCGGTTTCATGACTTCGACTGTTAGCCTGCATCATCGTGGCGAGAGGGATATTGGTAATCTGATTTTGCAGCGTTGATTGTGACCCAAGAAAGGTGGCGGTAACGCCAAACAAGACGGCTCGCCCAATTCTGCGCCAGTGATGTCGGTGACTGATATGGCCAAATTCGTGGGCGAGCACCATGGCGACTTCGTTTTGCGATTCGGCTTTGTCCAGCAATGCGCGGAAGACAACAATTTGCCCACCGGGAAGCGCCAGCGCGTTGACTTTATCAGTGTCGACAAGGGTAAGGCGATACTCGCGAGTGTCGTCTTCCGGTAACAGTTTGCGTAGTTGCGCAAACAGTGCCTGCGTGTCGTCAAACACTTCGCCTTCAGTGATTTCTGGTCCGAACTGAGCCAGCAGTTGTGCGGTGAAGCCTGGGCTAATTGAGTTGTCGTATTCTGGCGGTATATGCCTGGCAAGCTGATCGATGATCACCCCGCCACTGAAATAGAGCACGACAAAAATAAGAATAACACCGCTAAGCAACCAGGTCATATCGACTAACGGATGTCGGTCAGGAAGGTTGACGCTTGCATCGACTTGTTTGGCTACATATTTCATCGGGAACCCTGCGACTAACCGCGTAACAAAAGTGAGGCTCGCAATGCCAGTGGCAAAGGCACCTGTTCAGCGAGTGTAGATTGCGGTGCCGTAAGCATGTACTTCGACGGCGCCGATACCTCGTCCTGATGAGAGTGTGGAGGTTTCAATTCTAAGGTTGGCAATACGGTCGGCGTCACCTGATTCTTCTTTCATTCGCAGCACAGCTTCTCGCCGGGCTCTGTCAACCAGGGTTTCATAAGAGGTGAGGCGGCCTCCAACAATGCCGCGAAGACCTGCGAGAAAGCGTTTGAAATAGTCGACAGAAATAACGACGCTGCCGCCTACCAGTCGAGTGTCACAGATTGAGGGATCAAGAGGGAAGACCGTGTCGTCGCTCTCGTCAAACGTTACTGCGGGCTTATTGAGAAAAGCACGTTCGCGAATGATGATGGATTGGAAGTGGCGTTTTTCAAAATGGGTTCCCATAAAGTAACCCAGAATTATCAGAACCAGTGGAATTCCGAAGTTAATAAGTGCGGAATAGAGTTCCATGATGTTTACTCGACTACAACTGCCGTGCCATAGGCAAACAGCTCTGCCGCGCCTGGAGCTACTGACGAGGTGGCGTAGCGAATGTTAACTACGGCATTGGCACCGAGTTGCTTGGCTTGTTCAACCATGCGCATCGTGGCTTCTTCGCGCGATTCCTGAAGAAGTTCTGTATAGCCTTTGAGCTCACCGCCAAAAATATTCTTAAAGCCGGCGGCCAAATCACGGCCAACGTGTTTGGCTCGAATAGTGCTTCCCGTAACCAGGCCGTAGTGAGTGGCAATGGTCTTTCCAGGAACCGATTGAAGCGAACTTAATATCACTGATGTCTCCAATTACGAGCCGGGTCTTGAGTCAGGCCCAGAGCCGTTAGTCTATCTTCATGCCGCCCAGGAACAGACGTGTTTCGATTACGCTGTCAGGGTTCAGCGACATGCTTTCAATTTCTTGCTCTAGCAGCCACTTTGCGAGATCGGGATGATCGGAAGGGCCCTGGCCGCAAATGCCAATATACTTGTTTTGCCGACGGCATGCTGAAATTGTCATGGACAACAGTTTCTTAACAGCAGGATCGCGTTCGTCGAAGAGTTCTGCAATTAAACCGGAGTCGCGGTCGAGGCCAAGCGTTAGCTGGGTCAGGTCGTTAGAGCCAATCGAAAAGCCGTCGAAGTACTCAAGAAACTCGTCGGCTAACAATGCATTGGACGGTAGTTCGCACATCATGATGTGCTTGAGTCCGTTGCTACCTCGTTCAAGGCCGTTGTCGGTCAGTATTGCAGACACTTGTTGTGCTTCTTTCACGGTACGCACGAACGGGATCATAATTTGTACGTTGGTTAGCCCCATGTCGTTGCGCACGCGTTTGATCGCTTCGCATTCGAGGTCGAAGCAGGGGCGAAACGCATCGTCAATATAGCGAGATGCGCCGCGAAATCCGAGCATGGGGTTTTCTTCGTGTGGTTCGTAGCGCAAACCGCCAATCAGGTTGGCGTATTCGTTAGATTTAAAATCGGACATGCGAACAATGACGGGTTCGGGCGCGAATGCGGCAGCGATCGTGCCTACACCTTCGGCCAGTCGACCAATGAAAAACTCGATTGGGTCGCGGTAACCGGACATCTGTTCTGTGATGGTCGCTTTGAGGGTGTTATCGAGTGTGTCGAACTCAAGCAGTGCGCGCGGATGTACGCCAATCATGCGATTAATAATGAATTCGAGTCGTGCGAGACCAACGCCGTCGTGTGGCAGGCTTGCAAAATCCATAGCCCGGTCGGGGTTGCCGACGTTCATCATTATTTTAACAGGTACGTCGGGTAGCGTTGCGAGGCTATGCTCGGTGTGTTCGTATTCGAGAACGCTGTCGTAAACGTTACCGGTATCGCCTTCGGCGCAGCTGACTGTAATGGGCTGCATTTCTTTGATCATGCTCGTGGCGTCGCCACATCCTACAACCGCTGGAATGCCAAGTTCACGGGCGATAATGGCCGCGTGGCAGGTACGACCACCGCGATTTGTGACAATAGCCGCGGCGCGTTTCATGACTGGTTCCCAGTCAGGGTCGGTCATATCGGTGACCAGTACTTCGCCTGGTTGTACCCGGTTCATTTCGGTGGGATCTTTAATGATTCGTGCGTTGCCGGCACCAATTTTGTGGCCGATGCTTCGACCTGATGAGATCAGCTTGCCCTGTTCCTGGAGCGTGTAGCGTTCAATAACCTGCGAGTGTTGGCGACTGCGCACGGTTTCCGGGCGAGCCTGCAAAATATACAACTGGCCGTCTACACCGTCTTTGCCCCACTCGATATCCATCGGGCGGCCGTAATGTTTTTCAATGATGACGGCCTGGCGCGCGAGGCTTTCGACTTCGCTGTCGAGAAGGCAAAACTGGTTGCGCTGGGTTGAATCGACGGGCACGGTTTGCACGCCACGTCCGTCCTCGCCGTAAATCATTTTTATTGCTTTGCTACCCAGGTTTCGACGAATAATACTGCGGTGTTTCGACGCAAGTGCTGGCTTGTAACAGTAAAATTCATCGGGATTCACAGAACCCTGAACAACGGTTTCACCGAGTCCGTAAGAAGCGGTAACGAACACGGCGTCGCGAAATCCCGACTCAGTGTCGAGCGTAAACATGACGCCACTGGCGCCAACGTCGGAACGCACCATGCGCTGAATGCCTGCAGATAACGCGACCAGGCTGTGCTCGAAATTTTGGTGTACGCGATAAGAAATAGCGCGATCGTTAAACAACGAGGAAAATACTTCTTTGACACAGTGTATTACCTGCTCAATGCCGCGAACGTTTAGAAAGCTTTCTTGTTGCCCTGCAAACGAGGCTTCCGGTAAGTCTTCCGCTGTGGCGGAGGATCGTACAGCGACTGCTATATCGCTACCGCCCGAGAGCGTTTCGAAGCTCTCTCTTATGGCGCTTTCAAGGGCAGCCGGGAAGGGAGTGTCCATAATCCAGCCGCGAATTTGCGCGCCGGTAGCGCAAAGCTGGTCGAGGTCTTCGACGTCGAGTGAATCTAACACGGCATTGATTCGATCGGCGAGTCCGTTGTGTTGCAAGAACTCGCGGTAAGCGTCTGCGGTAGTTGCGTAGCCACCCGGAACATCGACACCAGCTTTTGAGAGATTCTGGATCATTTCGCCAAGCGACGCGTTTTTGCCACCTACACGCTCAACGTCGTGCATGCCAAGTTTTTCAAAACCTACAACATATTCAATCACAGTCTAGACCTTGTATTATTTTCAAAGACGTGGAAAATCGGTTGGAACCGAGACTAATGAAGACAGGATACGATGCTTACCCGAACGGTTTTTTACATTTCTGACCAAACCGGCATCACTGCTGAAACGCTGGGGCATAGCCTGCTAACACAGTTCGAAGATGTCAATTTTCGCGCAGTAACTCTGCCATTTATTGATACGGTTGACAAGGCAGAGGAGGCCTGTCGACGAGTCAACTTGACTCATAGTGTTGAAGGAAGTCGCCCGATTTTATTTTGCACGTTTGTGCAGGCTGAAATTCGCGACGTCGTTAAACGCAGTAATGGTCTGTTTCTGGATTTTTTCGATGCGTTCATTGTGCCCCTCGAAAAAGAGCTCGAGCACAAGTCATCCCATACTACCGGCAAGGCCCATGGTGTGGCCGATTCTGCCAATTATTCGCGTCGAATGGAGGCGGTGAATTTTGCCGTCACGAACGACGACGGCATGAATATGAACGGGTTTAGTCAGGCTCAGGCCATCCTCGTGGGCGTATCGCGCTGTGGCAAGACGCCTACATGTCTCTATCTGGCGCTCCAACACGGTGTTTTTACTGCAAACTACCCTTTAAACGAGGACGACTTTGAAGCTGGCCGGCTGCCGCGAGCACTTGAAGAAAACAAAGACAAGATCTTTGGACTGACCATTGAGCCTGCCAGGCTCCAGCAAATCCGTGAGGAGCGCCGTTCAGACAGTAAATATGCATCCTCACGTCAAGTGAGTTACGAGCTCCGGGCGGCCGAGGCGCTGTTTCGCAAATACGGTATCCCGAGCCTCAACACCACCCATACCTCTATCGAAGAAATTGCCGCAAAGGTTATGTCCCATAAGCATTTGAAACGCTACGAGTAGGGGTTGCGGTCGTTTTTGGCGCATCTAACTGTCTGTAAGTAATATGATTGTTAACGATCACGAAATTCTGTGAACCGGGTCGTAGCAAGTTTTGGCGCTCTACCTCAGGATAGGGCGTAAGCGGGGGTCATTGGGACCCTGTGTTATAGTGAAAACATGAGGTTAGAAGACAAATCATCACCTAAGAGTGACAGCAATCTGGGCTCGGGCTGGAATTTACGGCCGGGTAGTTTCACGGCGCTCATGGCGCTCTATGAAAGCAACTTTTTGCGTCTGAACTGGCTTATTGACGAACTCGAGTTTCTGCGCGGCAGTTATCGATCGGACAGCCCTGATGATTTCTCTTTGTATCTTTCGGTGCGGGACGTCAGTCGGTACACCACGTCAATTCACTTAACGTATTGGTTTGAAGGAGAAGGACCGGAGCCGCTTGCGGACCCCGATCTTGATATTCGAATCTATCACGACGCACGCCTGGCGGAAGCTATGGCCTGCCGACACAACCGCAGACACAAAGTGTTGCAAGGATTTATAACAGATCATGGATCGAAACTCAGCCGACGCTGGGCGCGAAACATGATGTTGAATAAGTGGCTGGAATATTGCGCCGATGCAAATCACCGATTTCATCCAGTCGTAGAACCTGCAGAACAAGTGAAACTGGTACCAGACGGTAAGTGAGTCGAACCGAACAGAGAGCTGAGTGTTACGTTTATGATTGATGATTCAAACAGAATGATGGGCGATATTTCATCCGGCAGTAAGAAGCTGCGTGGACTGTTCAAACGTTCAGCCGACGACAAGCTTCTCGACTTGTTTTGGAATCGTGCCGATCTGAAAAAACAGTTTTCGAATTCTCGCGACGACATTTACGCACTGAAAAATCAACTGAAAACTGCGCAGAAAGATTTAAAACGGCAGCAGGACGATCGACGGGCGCTCGAAGGCCGGCTCGCTGATCCTGTCGCAGGCTACAACGCGATGGTGTATTTTCAGCTCCGCGACTTATGGGAGCAAGCGTTGGCCAAGCTGGAAGTTTTTTGTGAAGAGCTGATTACCCAGCAGAAAGACCGCGAACGTAAAAAGCAAATTATGGAGTTCAACCAGGAACGGCATAGGCAGCTGCAGGCGTTGAACGAAAAAATTGTTGAAGTAAAAGAGCAATCGGATAATGCGAAAAAGACACTTCAGGCTGTAGAGACCCGATATAACGAGCTCACGGGTGTGATAAATTTGTTTAAGCGTAGAAGCATGCAGCCCATAGTCGAGCAAAATCGTGAAGAGTATGAGCGTGTGCGCGAGAGCATTGAGGGTCTGTTCGACGGGCGAATTAAAATAGAAAGCGAGCCTTGGCCGGATTTCCCAGGACTCACGATCGAAGGTCGTCGTGTAATCAATATGGCCGTCATCGCTATGGCCCAGCATTTATGCGTACATTTTTCCGAGCATTCGATGTCCACGCTTGCACGTACGGCAATGACGCAAAGAATTCAAAAAGTGGATTACGGTAGTAAGAGCGATTGTGAATATCTGATGAATCACATTCGTAATTCCATTGTTAGCATGCAAGAAGACCGTAGTTTTGCTAGCGAGCTCAAGGCGCGTTCGAAGTGGTTGCGCAGTAAAGCGGCTTACCGTTCCGAAAAAGACACTCGCCCCATCGCCGACAGCGTGGGCGGCATTCCGATTGCTCTGCCTGGCGCTGACTTTGGAAACACGGTAGCGGGTATGCCGATAGAAATTAATGTGCTGGCTGAAGACTACTGGAACCTGTCCGAGGTGTTGATTGACTGACTGACCGTAGTGGGCGAGTTCTTGTTAGCGATCCAACATTAGATTTAAAAAAAACCCGAAGATAGTTCTTCGGGTTTTTTTTAGTTTCGAAAAGTACCGTTGTCTAACCGGTTTTTCGTGCGGTTATTTTACCGAACGCCGTTGACCCTGCAGTGCGAAACACTTTGCGTGTCCACTTGGCAATGCTGTCTACGACAATGTAGACAAAGGGCACAATGAACAACGAGGCAACGGTAGAGAACGCCAGTCCGCCAATGATGGCGCGAGCCATCGGGAAGTAAGGAGGGCCGTCACCGCCCGCCTGAGTGGAGCCAACGGCCAGGGGCAGCAAGCCGAGGATGGTAGTGGAGACGGTCATTAAAATGGGGCGTAGACGGTCCTTACCGCCTTGGATTAGCGCTTCATTTCTGCCAATACCCTGCCTGCGCAGGCGATTGACATGGTCGAGCAGCACAATGCCGTTGTTAACGACGACCCCTATTAATAT
>QIGP01000256.1 GCA_003228965.1 Gammaproteobacteria bacterium | reverse complement strand
TTTATCATCCGATAACGGGTGTTCTGGATAACCGACTATAGTTCCGCCGCGCGGAGGCTGCCAACTTTGCGACAGAACCAACGATCAGCGCCAACTTGGTCGCCAGGCGATTGCAGCGATTGGTAGATCAAAATTTTATTTCCCCGACGCAACGCGGTACTTACGTGATCGAAATGCCAGGCTTTGCCGAATGGGTCCGTCGAAGCAGGAACGATTAAATCGACAATGACTACAACGCGAGAAATACAATTTTCATTATTTACCGGAGAGGCTGGTTACACTGAACCAGTGGAACCGGATGGAAGACATTGCTCTTGTGAACACGCTTAAGAGACTGCGACGCATAGCTCTATCCTGTCAGGGCCTTACAAAGACGCGGCCGTTTGGTACAGGTCGTGAGGCGAGCCTCCGCGCTCTGGAACATCTCGGCTACATTCAAATTGACACACTTTCTGTGGTGCAGCGAGCTCATCACCATACGTTGTGGACTCGAATTCCGGACTATCAACCTGATTTTCTCGGTGAGCTGGTACGGGATCGACACGCTTTCGAGTACTGGTCACACGCCGCTTCGTATCTGCCAATGCGGGACTACCGGTTTGGGTTGCCGAGAATGGCAGCAATAAGACGTGGAGAGTCGGGCTATGCGAATGTGGACCCCAAAAGCATGCGACATGTTCTGGCGCGCATCCGGATCGATGGCCCACTCAAAGCCAGGGATTTTGAAAATACAACGAAGCGTAAAGGAACCTGGTGGAACTGGAAGCCAACCAAGCGCGCGCTGGAGCAACTCTTCATGCAGGGCGATCTGATGATCACTGCACGGGAAGGCATGGAGAAGGTCTACGACCTGACTGAACGCGTACTGCCTGGCGACATCAATGACAGCGATCCTACGCTCGAAGAGTTTTCTGACTATTTGATTCGTACCTCACTCAGGGCCAATGGATTCACTACCGTAAAACAATTGGCACACCTACGGCGCGGAAATGATCTACGAAACACGCTTAGCGCTGTCTTGCGACAAAAAGTCGAAGCCGGGACTGTCGTCGAAATACTCATTGACGGAATGCCGCCTGCCTTTGCAGATCGTGAAATTTTCAATGCAAATCTGGCACGGCAGGCTGCGAGTGTTCGGCTCCTGTCGCCGTTCGACAACGCCGTCATCCACCGCGACAGAATTCAGTCCCTGTTTGGTTTCGACTATCGGCTAGAATGCTACGTGCCACAAAAAAAACGCCAATTTGGCTACTTTTGTTTGCCGATTTTATTCCGGGACGAGCTAGTGGGAAGGGTAGACTGCAAAGCACATCGTCGAGAACGCAAATTTGAAATCATCCACTTGCATTTGGATGACAAACTCATCGACGTCGAGCAGTTTGTTCCTCACTTCACAAAGTCGGTACGTCGCTTCGCGGCATTCAATGACTGTGATTCAATAGCTTTGTCAAAAATCAGTCCGAGAAAACGGGCAGGCGCACTCAGAAATGCCTTCAAGTAAACGAAACGAGCACTCTATGGGGCTGTATTCTTGCCAACTTGATCCTGGCTAGCGCCCAATGTCTGTGCGCCCGTCACAATCATGCGAATCATTTCAATGGTGTGTTCCACAATTTCGGATCGCTTATTTGACGGTAAGTCAGCCGCGCTCGCTCCCATAGTAAAAACCAATCGTGTTATGGCTTTGGCAACCAGTTCAGGCCTGTGAATAACGACTTTGCCGGCTTGTTGTCTGCGCTCAAATTCGTCGTGTAGTTCCTCTTCAAAATAACTGAGTTCGCGATCAACGGCGCGACGAAAGGGTTCCGGTCCTGTGGACATCTCTCGCAGTAGAACGTGAAGGTACTTATCTTCACCATCGAGTTGCTTCATGAACGTTTCGACCGAACTACGTATCACGCCGTGTTCAAGTGCCGCCAATAGTCGCGACTCGCGTATGACGCCACGCAAGCCTCTACCAGCCTGGTCAATCACCGCAACAGTAAGTTCGTCGACGTCCCTGAAATGACGATAGAAGCTATTTGGAGAAATACCGGCTGCACGGGAAATCTCACGCAATGTGAGGGTAGATACACTGCGATTGGAATCGAGTAACCCCACCGCCGCATTCATGACATCTTGTGCGGATATTGTGTTTTTTTGCTTCCCAATACTCTTCTTTGCCACGGTCATCATTGCTCCTTACATGGTTGAAAACTAAGTATATATCAAAAACGAAACAATTGTATATACACCTGTATTGACATATGAATATACACTTGTATACTGCATTCTCTGAATATCTGCGGACACTTTAATGAGTTACATAACGACGGCTGATGAAAAAGGGCTAAAACGATTGATTAGCGCTTTTATTTCACCTCCTACATACGACTTCTGGTCACGACAGTTAGGCTCCACACATGCCTGGAGTCGCTGTTATGCCCGTGTAATCGCCCGCAGGGCGGAGTCCAGCAACACTTTTACTCTGCGTTTGGCACCCAACGGCAACATTGGCCGCTTTGCTCCTGGCCAACACGTTAATCTAACCACCGAAATCGGTGGGCGGAGAGTCACCCGAAGCTATAGTTTTTCCAACGCGCCAAACGACGATGGTTGGGTAGAGATAACCGTACGACATGATCCGTCAGGCCTAATGAGCAATTGGTTATTTGATAACGCGGACAAGGGCACTGTACTGGAGCTTGAAAAAGTGTTTGGCGCCATGACTTCCGACACATTCTCAGAACTTCCACTATTGCTGCTTGCCGGAGGAAGCGGAATCACACCGTTGATGTCATTGTTACGCGAACAGGCGTCGTTAGGAATGCCTCGTCGGGTAACTTTAGTTTACTGGGAACGCAACGATACATCATTTTGTTTTACACAAGACCTTCAAGCAATAGCTGAACGTTTTGACAATTTCGCCGTGCACACAATTGCCACTATGGAGAATGAGAGTCGGCGCATCAGTACTGCTCAACTAACTTCGTTAGGAGTTGATACAGCGGGCGTGACGGTGTTGGCGTGTGGTAGTAGTGCGTTCGTTGATCGGGCAAGGCTATGTACCGCAGAAGCAGCCGCAAGCTTTCAATCAGAGGCTTTTACCGCCAGGCCATTTGCAGTTGCAGACGAAGCACCCAGAAACTTCACGGTCAAATTGCTCTCCAGTAACCGCAGCATTGAAGTTAGTAACCAAGAGTCCTTACTTACAGCACTTGAGCGGCAGGGCATCGTAGTGCAGTCCGGGTGCCGCATGGGTGTCTGTAACACGTGCAGTTGCAAGAAAGTTACCGGTAGCACGTGGAATGCTGAATCCGCTGAAACGGACTCGAACACCAATTCAAGTGTTCGTTTATGCATTACCAGAGCTACATCCGACTTAACTCTAGCCATTTAATCAAATCGACAGTCCACGGACAACAAAATGACAACAACAATATCAACAACGCGTAGGACGATAGAGGCCGATGAGCTTGAACTATTTGGTGCGGAAATCGACGCTATTAAACGCAGCACTCTCGCCAAAGTTGGCGAAGCCGATGCGAAATATATTCATCGCGTAGTGAAGGCAGTCAGGTATACAGAATTATTAGGAAGAGGCTTTCTTTTCTTAGGTATATTTCCTCCTTTTTGGCTGCTTGGCACCTTGCTTCTAGCCGTGTCCAAAATTCTGGAGAACATGGAACTGGGACACAACGTTATGCACGGCCAGTACGACTTCATGAACGATCCGGAGTTGAATGGGAAATCCTATGAGTGGGATATTGTTGCCACTGGGGACAGCTGGCGCCGGACCCACAATTACCAGCATCATACATACACGAATATAAGAGGTATGGACGACGACATAGGCTATGGGATACTACGTTTGTTTCCCGAACAGCGTTGGCGTCCATTTTATCTGCTGCAACCCATTTATGCCGTTGTGTTTGCGGTGTTGTTTCAGTGGGGCGTTGCGATACAAGAACTGGAGCTTGGTAAGATGTTTTCGGGCACGAAAACGAAACAGGAAACCAAAGATGATTTCGCTCCAATGGCGCATAAAATGCGGTACCAGCTGCTTAAGGACTACGTGTTTTTTCCTCTGTTGGCCGGTCCATTTTTCCTGAGTGTGTTCACCGGCAATCTGGTGGCAAATTTAATCCGTAATCTGTGGACCTACATGATTATATTTTGCGGTCATTTTACGGCTGACGTAGAACTCTTTCCAAAAACAGTATTAAAGAACGAGTCCAGGGGCCATTGGTGTCAACGCCAATTGCGGGGTTCGTCCAACATGACCGGCAGCAAGTTTTTTCACATTCTCAGTGGAAACTTAAGCCACCAGATAGAACATCATTTGTTTCCGACCATCCCAGCCTGGCGGTACGCTGAACTATCCGTTCAAGTACAAGCCGCGTGTAAGAAGTACAATCAACCTTACAACACAGGGTCGCTACCTAGACAGTTTGGCCAGGTTATTGGGCGGATTCTTAGACACGCATTCCCATCCAAACGCGTCCGAAAGAAGCAATTGCAGAGAACTTGATTTCTACGTCATTGACCGTCTGTAAACCATAGGCAGCAAAAAATACGATCCCATGACTAAATGGGGCCCGGGCCGAATGGCACTAGGTTTAAGCTTGTGTAGAGCCCTTTAGTACGTAATTATAAGCACAAACGAACCAACGTCATGGCGAGCCCGAAGGGCGCGGCAATCTCTTAACACTGCGGCCTAACTGATTGAATCCGTAGAAACCGGATGGAGATTGCCACACCCGCTGCGCGGGTTCGCAATGACGGGGTAAGGGGTTGCGTCATTGCGAGTCCTAAAGAGCTACGTCATGGCGAGCCCGAGGGGCGCGGCAATCTCTTTATTAGCGACCTATAGAAAAACCACAATTATGGAATCTGGCCAATAATGGTTCATAGAGTTAAGTGCACGAGTGAAATTACATTACTCAGATAAATAAGGCGCAGACCTGACTTATTCGCCGTGAAGAACAACTACATAAGGTGGACTAAAATGATGCTTAGACTTGTACTGATTACGATTTTATTGGGCGCGTCTTCCGGCGTGTTCGCTGACGTGGAAGAATTGTCTAATGACGATTTCGTTAATGGATCTGCCGCTACCTTTCAAGCAGGCTTCGTTGCTGGAGAGGTCGCAGCCGCCAGATTTATTCCTCAAATTGCATGCCCATGCCTGGTTACGAAGGTCTCCTTATTATTCGGCGGCTCTTCTGAAACACAAGAAATGGGTTTACAAATTTGGGATGACCCGGCTAATACTGACTCGCCTGGTTTTTTGATCTTTAGTGGAACTGCAAACCTGACCGGGTCAAATACTAATTTGCAGGTTATAGACCTGTCACTCACTCCAGTAATTGTAAATGGGCCATTTCGTGTTGGATTGGAATTCAATCATTCTGGCACACCTACGGTGGCTACCGATACTGACGGCACCATTAACAGTTTGGCTAACTTTATACTGGCCGATGTCGGTGCCTTGTTTTGGTTCCAGTCTTCACTTCTTGGCGTGAATGGTGATTTCATAATACGGGCAACAATCGATAACCTGACAGTTGTTGATACTGACAATGATGGCGTCGAAGACGCTACCGATAATTGCACCCTGATTGCCAACCCCGTGCAACGAGATACTAATGGTGATGGCTTTGGTAATGCATGCGATCCCGACCTTAATAACGATGGCGTTGTGAACTTTACAGACATTTCAGCATGGGTACCGCTGTTCAATACGGCCTGTGGCAATGTTGATGGAGATTTCGACGGTGGGGGCAGTTGTAATTTCGCAGACTACTCGTTGTTTCCACAATACTTCCTGCAGCCTCCCGGTCCAAGTGGAGTGGCACCCTGAGTATTTAGTTTGGTACGAATTAAAGCCTCGCACTAGCGGGGTTTTTTGGCACTTTCATAGATTCGTATTTCATGGGGTAACGCCACCGCTCAGTAAAGGAGGCCCTTTATCCTTGTGATGTTCATGTGCTCGAGCGAACCGAAATAACCGCCATGCCACAATGCTTTTAAGCACGATGTATTTCTTTAATCGGTCAGCATGGCGCAGTTGGGCTTTTTAGGTCTCATTAGTATTGGAATCATACCTATTCGATTAAGGTAGCGCGACAGTGTTACAACAACTCACTTAAGTTGTATGCACTTCCCAACGTGTTATCTATAGGTTTTTCGATTGCAGCACTTGGGGGAGTCTGCGAAATTGTACCCTGTATATTTAGAAGTCTGACTGAAGTGTAGTGCGGGCCCAATATTATGAGTGGCTGGATTTACCTGGCGCAGCTTGGAGTTGTTTATACTGTATTTGAGTTTTTGATGTGGATCATCAAAAAATTTAGCACGGTAAAGCCAAATAAAGGTATTTAATAATGAGCAAGAAGCATATGCTTAAAAGCCAATTGTTGTTGGGCGATGAACTACGTAAATAATTGGGTTTGCCTTTCACTAATCCCGGTAACAAAGGTTACCGGGATTAGTGATTTGAGTTGTTATAGGCTAGTATTCCTATATGAAAAGTCCGAAACGCACATCACCTGTACCTATCATCGACAACCTGGACGTTATTGGTGATCGTCGGCGCCGTGAAACTTCTAAAAATTCTGTCGGTCGATACTGGTAAAGGTAATAAGCATCGAACCGTGACCGTTTCTCACGCCATGCTTAAAGCAGTTAGACGCTATCGTCGTTCATCGGATTTGAGTGAATTACCAATGCCCAATGAGGCTTACCGCTATTGCCCAAACTACGCGGAAAAGGTCCTGTGACTGATTCACGTGGTGTTAGACGAATGGTCCAAGGCTGTTTCGACAAAGCCTACTCAAGAATGAAATCTGATGGCATGGAAGATTTGGACGCAGCAAAACTCAAAGAAGCTACTGTTCACTGGTTGCGACATACTGGTATTTCTGAGGACGTTCAGAATCGGCCTCGGGAACATGTTCGTGATGATGCTGGTCATTCCTCAATGGCTACGACTGATCGGTACATAGAAAGTAATCAAAGGGAAAGGCACGCTACAGGCCGGGAAAAGCCGTCCAGATTATTCGAAGAATGGTGATTACTTACGTAGTAACGGTGTCTTGATAGTGAATAAATACAATAGGTTAAGTACTATTTATGTCCGATTTGATCCCTATATTGTTAAGGACCCTACCCCCAGGTTCTTTGCCTGACAAGAACCCGAAATAATGAACGCGACTTCTTTTATTGTGCATAAATTCGGCGGTACGTCGCTGGCCACTGCGGAGCGTATTAAAGGTGTGGCGGCCATTTTGGCCGACCGGCTGTACGGCCCGCAGTGCGTTGTTGTATCTGCACTTGGTGGCGTCACCGACGAGTTGCTTAGAACCGTGGACCTGGCGGTGAAGTCGGACGAGACTTATAAAGAAGTACTCGATGGGGTACGCGAGCGACACGTTGAGGCGGCTTCACTATTGTTGGATAGCGACAGTATTGCACGGTATATGACGGCTTTCGATGCCGACTATGCCCACGTTAGCAATATGGTTGGCACGGCGTTTGTGACAGGAAAGATTAGCGACAATTCCCGAGCCGTGGCCTCAGGGTACGGGGAGTTGTGGTCGGCCCAACTTATGCAGCTCGTACTTGTTAACAAACTGAAAGGTCGTGACGTTATGTGGCTCGACGCGCGACAAGCCGTAGTGGTGAGTGACAGCGAATCTGGCGTTGCTGTCGACTGGGGCGTCTCCGCCAACCGACTTGGCGCCTTAATTCCTGAAAGCTTCGACGGCACCGTGGTCGTTACGGGCTACATAGCCCAGGACACCGAAGGTCATCCGACGACACTGGGTAGAAACGGCAGCGATTATTCAGCGTCCATTATGGCGTGTCTGTTAAAGGCGAGTCAGGTACATATCTGGACGGATGTCGATGGCGTCATGACCGCTGATCCTCGTTCTGTTTCCGAAGTGCAGGTGATTGAACAGCTTTCATACAACGAAGCCATGGAGCTTGCCTATTTTGGCGCCAAAGTACTACACCCTCAAACCATGGCTCCTGCCGTGTCGCATAGTATTCCGATATACATTCGCAACACGTTCGCTCCAGAGAATCCCGGCACACGCATTGATGCGCGGTCGTCAGTTGATCAGCCTGTAAAGGGCATCACGAGCATCGACGGCATGGCCGTTGTGAACGTTGAAGGCACCGGCATGATCGGCGTGCCAGGAACCGCGCACCGTTTGTTCGGTGCGCTTGCCGAAGCCAAGGTTTCTGTCGTGATGATTTCTCAAGGCAGCTCGGAGCACTCGATCTGTTTCGCTGTAAAAGACGAGTTTGCCGAGCGCGCTCGTACTGTTGTTGAAGAAACGTTTAAAGACGATATTGCTTACGGCAATATTCAGCGTGTCACAGTGAAGCCTAATTTAAGTATCCTCGCGGTGGTCGGCGACAGCATGCACGGGCAACCTGGTGTCGCGGCCAAAGTGTTTAGCAGTTTGGGTAATGCAGGCGTTAACGTTCGTGTTATTGCGCAGGGCTCTTCCGAGCGCAATATTTCTGCGGTGATCGATCAAGGCGACGCCATGAGGGCGGTACGAGCTGTGCATTCCAGCTTCTATTTGTCGCCTCAAACGCTGTCTATCGGTGTGATTGGTTGCGGCACGGTTGGCCGGCCATTGTTGAAGCAGTTGTCTTCACAAGTTGGACGGCTATCGTCCCAGTTCAACCTCGACTTGCGAGTTCGTGGACTGGCCCGTTCGCGTAACATGTTACTCGCTGATTCGCGCGTAGACCTTGACCATTGGGAAGAGGCGTTTGAAAAGGGCGGCGTGCCGCTTGATATTGAGGCGTTTGTGGATCATGTAAATGCGGAACATATGCCGCACGTAGTGATTGTTGACTGTACGGCCGACGAGTCTGTTGCCGCTCGCTACGGTAACTGGCTTGAAGCTGGTATCCACGTCGTCACACCGAACAAAAAAGCCTGTAGTTCGAGCCTCGAGAATTATAAGTTACTGCAACAGCAGCGAATCAAGGGCGATACGCGATTTCTCTACGAGACTACCGTGGGAGCTGGTCTGCCTATCATTCAAACAGTACGCGACCTTCGAGAAACCGGTGACCGCATTACAAGGGTGCAGGGCATTCTTTCCGGAACTCTGGCTTACCTCTTTAATCAGTACGACGGCAGCATCCCATTTTCGGACATTGTACGTGATGCCAGAAAAAGCGGATTTACAGAGCCTGACCCTCGCGACGATCTGTCAGGTATAGATGTAGCGCGTAAGCTCACTATCCTTGCACGGGAAATCGGACTTGAGCTTAGCCTTGCTGATATCGAAGTAGAGAACCTCGTTCCGCAGTCCCTTCGAGGATCGAGTGCGCAGGAGTTTCTTGAGCGGCTGCCAGAATTTGATGCGGAAATTCTTAAGCGCTTTAATGAGGCAAAAGCAGACAACAAGGTTCTGCGTTACGTGGCTGAGTTGGATGCCAAAGGCACAGCAACGGTGGCGCTGCGTGCATTGCCTAAAGACCACGCGTTTGCTCATATCAGCCTGACCGACAATATTGTTCAATTCGAAACTGAACGCTATTGCGATAACCCTCTAATTATACAAGGGCCGGGTGCCGGTCCCGACGTAACCGCTGCGGGCGTGTTCGCCGACTTGCTCAGGCTATCCGCGTATCTTGGAGCGGCGGTTTAGTGGCGTCGAATACCGTAAGCTATGCCGTGGCGCCGCCGTCTGTAGGCAATATGGCGGTCGGGTTTGACGTGCTGGGGCACGCGCTCGACGCTCCCGGCGACCAGATTCGGGCCACACGTACCGACAAATCGGGCGTAGTGATGGGCGCAGTCTCCGGCCGCGTAACGAGTTTGCCAAACAAGCCAGAGTCCAATACTGCAGGCGCCGGCGTGCTTGAATTACTGGCGTCGCAAAACGTCGATTTCGGCGTACGTATTGATGTGCACAAAGGTGTTGCGTTGGGTTCGGGCATGGGCGGCTCGGCGTCGTCTGCCGTGGCCTCGGTGGTAGCGGTTAACGCTCTGTTGCCACAACCATTAGCGCCGATTGAGTTAATGCCGCATGCGTTGGCTGGAGAGCAGGTCGCGAGTGGCTGCATTCACGGCGACAATGTCGCGCCTTGTTTGCTCGGCGGCATTGTATTTGTTCCTCCTGCACACCCTGAGCGCTGCGTCGAGGTGCCCGTTCCCGACGGGCTGAACTGTGTGCTGATACGTCCGGAATTTCGCCTTGATACTTCGGCAGGGCGCTCCATTCTCAATGAGAAAGTTAATTTGAACGACGTAGTCACCCAAATGAGTCATTTCGGCCATCTACTGTGTGCATGTTTTAGCAACGATATTGACGCTCTTGAAGGTGCGTTTTCCGATGTGCTTGTTGAGCCGCAGCGTTGCCAACAGGTGCGGGGCTTTGCCGAGATTAAAACTGCTGCACTGACTGCGGGGGCGCTTGGGTTTAGCCTCTCGGGAAGCGGGCCGTCAATGGTGGCCTGGGTACGAGCGCAAGATGTTCAGTCGGTCGAGTCTGAAATGCGTCGGAAAGTCGAACAGTTTTATGGCGATCAATACCAATACGTGACATCAATGGTCAATGCACCTGGCGCACGCTTGATTCAATCGAAGGAGTGGTTAGGTGACTAACATCGAGTATGTCAGTACGCGTACGGACCCAACGCGACTCAATGCGGCCGAAGCCATCGCGCGTGGTCTGGCACCGGACGGCGGTCTCTACATGCCGCTGGCTTTTCCGTCATTCGGGACTTCCAAGTTTGCCGATTGCGCGACGCTTGCCCAGACCGCGGCGAAGCTGATTGCGCCGTTCGTGCAAGGCTCTGTGCTTGCCGACAGTATTGAACAAATTTGTACCGACGCGTTTGATTTTCCAACACCTGTTGTTCCGCTAAATAATGACTGCGCCGTGTCGGTGCTTGAGTTATTCCACGGACCTACCGCGGCGTTTAAGGATGTTGGGGCAAGGTTTCTGGCGGCCTGCATGGAGCGTATCGAGGCTGATTCCTCGCAGCCGCTGAAAATTCTCGTGGCGACGTCGGGAGATACTGGCGGTGCCGTGGCAGCCGCATTTCACGGCCGTTCGAACGTTGAAGTTGACGTGTTCTACCCGGCGGGGAAGGTTTCTGCCCGTCAGGAGAAGCAATTGACCTGCTGGGGCGACAATATTCGGGCTTTTCGTGTCGACGGACGCTTTGACGACTGCCAGAATCTGGTAAAGGCGGTCTTCGAGGACACTGCGCTTATGCAGGCACATCGATTTAGCTCGGCCAACAGCATTAACCTTGGGCGTCTGCTTCCTCAAATGTGCTACTACGCTCACGCCAGTTTGGAGATATTTAGAAACGAGGGTAAGGCTCCTTCGTTTATCGTGCCTACCGGAAATCTTGGCAACGCCCTTGCTTGTGTTTGGGCACGTCGAGCAGGCTTACCCATTCGCAACATTGTGCTTGCTACCAATGCCAATAAATCTATCCCCGATTTCCTCAAAGGTGGTGACTGGCAGCCGCGAGAAAGTGTAAGTACACTTGCTTCGGCAATAGATGTTGGCAACCCAAGTAATATGGAACGTCTGCGTTGGTTGCACAGTGACCTCGACGACTTGCGTAGTCAAATTACGGCGCACGCTGTTACCGATAAACAGATAGCCAGGCAAATTGTAAAAGACCACACGCGTTTTGATCAGGTGTGGTGTCCACACACTGCAACGGCTTTGTTTGTCTACGACCAACTTGAACCGCAGCAACGCAAAGAACATCACTGGGTAATTGTAGCAACAGCGCACCCGGCAAAGTTCGAAACCATTGTTGAGCCGCTCATAAAACACGAGGTCGACGTGCCAGAATCACTCGCGCGCATCCTTGAATTACCGTCGAAATCACTGCCCATTTCCGCGCAGTTGGAGTCGCTGAGAGCCTGGTATGGTTAGTTTTGTACGCGGGATTGTGTGCGAAAAACCTGTAATAGTGCCCAAGCTAGAAATTACATTAACAGTGAATTTCTCGCCAATTCAGTACACTTGGGACTAAACCTCTAAAGCTTCTGCGAGCGCAGTATAAACTCAGGGCAATGGAGTCTGGCCCAGTCCTTAGGCCTATGACATAGTTTTGCCACACACACACATTGTGAAATCAAAACTATGCTGAATTTACCGAACGGATTCTATATCGGAGTAGGAGCGGGGCTCGTGCTTGCGGCCGTGCTTATGGTGTGGTGGTTACGGCGTAGTGCTTACCCGCGCCAACTGAAACGTACCATTAAAAAAATTAGTACAGAGTCGCTTGTAGACATTGTTGTACCCGATGGGCTCGACGGTGAAATTCAGTTGGACTATCTTTTACTCACTGCAAACGGCTTACTTGTGCTGGACATTAAACATGTCAACGGTCGTTTGTACGGTGGCGACAACATGGACGACTGGACAGTCATTGAGCGTGGTCAAAGATTTACATTTACCAATCCGGCGGGTCCGTTACGCGAGCGTGTTATTGCGATCAAAACGCTCCTCAACGATGTTCCGGTTGACGGCCGCGTTGTCGTTCTGGGGGACGTAAAATTTGGCACCGGAGTTCCCGAATGTGTGGTGAGTTTGTCCACAATTCAGGAAGAGTTTTCGAGTCAAAGCAAACTTAACACAGCCGCGGTAAGCGCCTTTCTGCCGTCGTGGGATCGGGTTCAAGAAATCGCGACTTCTGTATAGTTAGTGCTCGTTAGCTGCCATCAAAATCTGCTGCATTAAGCTTTAGCGAATGCATAGTCCTTTGAGTTGGCTAACGGTTTCGCTAACCTGAGGGCTGTACCTATAGTTTGCTTGATCGAGCTAGGCGGACACCTCTGAAGGCTGTCTGGATACTGTCCAGCAGCATCCGGCTCTGACAATTCAGGTATAACTTTAAGAAACCGGTTTAATTTGCTGATATTTAAGGAAATATTTGTGATTCACAATGCGATGCTTCGTCCCAATGTACTTCCTCTTTGTCTGGCCTTGTTGGTCGCCGGTGGCTGTACATCGCCACGTGATTCAACTACGCCAGCGCAAGAACCGCCAACGAGCAGTTCTTCAGTGGAGACCGATCAATTGGCGTATGGATCGATGCAGGAACTGGGCGTGCAATTCGTCAAACTCAGTTTGGCGCTTGGTGTACACGACGGTGATTATGTCGACGCCTACAATGGCCCGGATGAATGGCGCGATGAGGCTAACCGAACACAAGTTTCGCTCGCAGACATTGTGCGTGAAGCGCAGCGCATGGGAAGCGCCGTTAAGGCAATTCCAGGACAGAAGGGTATTAACGGTCTCCGGCAGCGGTTCCTGGCCAAGCAGTTTTCTTCGTTAGCGGCCCGGGCTCGAATTGTGTCTGGTGAAAAACTTAGTTTCGACGAGGAGACCATGGCGCTATACGACGCCACTGCTCCGACGCATGACAAGCCATACTTCGAGAACATTCTTACGGAACTCGATCGTGTACTGCCAGGCACTGGCGGAATCACCGAGCGTGTCGCTGCTTTTCGTGAAGATTTCGTGATCAAACCCGAGCTTCTGAATGTCGTGTTCAAGGCGGCCATTAAAGAGTGCCGTAGGCTTACGCTCGAATTTATTGAATTGCCTGCGAACGAATCGTTCGTCGTGGAATACGTGTCGGATAAACCGTGGAGTGGTTACAACTGGTTTCAGGGCAATGCCCGTAGCCTCATACAAGTGAACACCGAGTTTCCAATATTAGTCGACCGGGCTGTAGATCTGGCATGTCACGAAGGGTACCCCGGCCACCACGTTTACAACACGCTACTTGAACAGAATTTGTTAAAAGATCGGGGGTGGATGGAGTTCGCCGTATTTCCGCTGTTTAGTCCCACCGGGTTAATTGCCGAAGGCAGTGCAAACTACGGCATTGACATGGCGTTTAGCAATGAGGAGCGCATGCAATTTGAAAGGACGGTTGTGTTTCCGCTAGCGCAACTGGATACATCGCGAGTGGAAGAGTTCTATGCCTTAAGCGCTTTATTGGAACGCCTTAAATATGCTGGAAACTTCTCAGCACGGCGATATCTGGATGGTGAAATAAACGCAGCTACTGCGGCTCAAGAGCTTGAGCGCTACTCGCTGATGCTTCCTGAAAAAGCAGTTCAACGCGTGAAATTTATTGATAAATACCGCAGCTACGTCATCAACTACAATCTGGGTCGCGACATTGTTGCTAAATGGGTTGAGCAAGGGTCGACGAATGAGGCCACTCGTTGGGAGCGATTCGAACGGTTACTAAGCCAGCCGATGTTGCCTTCGGAGCTGACTCAGTAACGCTGGCCGGGAGTTGTAGGGTCGAGGTGAAGCGACTCTTCAGTTAGTCCGGTGTTATTGGGCAATAAAACTAGTCGGCTAAGAAGATAGAGGTTTTCCTATTGACTGATCTTTTGTTTCAAAAGGAGGCACAGGCGGTCGTCTTCTTTGATGGCAATTCAAGGTCTTTGAACCCGCTATTGGAAGTGGACTTGAATTCCATGTATCTATTGTGTAGAATATGTTTAGAAGTTGTGTAAGTTAAGGTGTAATCGAATGAGTACAAACCAGCGAGAATTGGAACGGATGCAGATTCTCATCCCCAGGAAACAGAAAGCCCGGATGAAGCGATTAGCCAATCAGGCGAACTGTTCGGTAAGCGAAATCTATCGGCGCGCTGCCGACGCCTATTCAATCAGTAAGGATGACAACGAAATTAACCATCCGAAGCTTGAGGCAATAGTTGAGGCGCTTGAAGTGAGCAACAAGCGCGCGGGGGCAGCGATCGACCGAGCCGTACGCGAGGTAGCGGCGACCCTGGATTTCTATGAGGCGCGAGCAGAAACACGCGCAGCGCGATCATTCTCACAGAACAAAGTCGGTGCCGCATGAAGATATCGCGAATCCTAGCTGCGATGGCCGACGTCATCAAGCTTAATGACAAGGTAGAGCGACTCGAAGAAAGCGTTGTCAAGATGGCGCGAACGTTTCGGGAAGATTCCAAGGCCCGAGACAACAGCTTTCTCGATCACGATCGCAGGATTCAAAAGATAGAAAACCTTATCGAGTTTACCGAGAAATTTGGTGGTCAGAAAAAATTAAGTACGCCGGACGATTGAAGGCGACATTTCCCGATAATCGCCGAAGTGATGCAGTAGTGTTTGCGTCTGAATTGCATTTGGGGTTGTAGTGATCACTGAACTTACAAGGGGTCCGAGGACCTCTTTTTTAACTTCTCATAATGATTCCTATAACAACTTTGGCGTAATTTCAAACCCGTTAGCTTCACACCAATCTGCTAGCCTTTCTTCTGTACGTGAGCCGCTATAGGCATACCAATCTTCGAGTAATTGTTTTTTTTCAAGAAAATCTTTGAATCGTCCGTATGCACCTTTACGTCGAAACATATCTCGCACTCGATCATAATGCTCTGGTAATTTTTCCGCGGTATAGTCAAATGCCAATGACGTGCCTAAATCAATATCCCTTTTGTCCGGAACCGGTTCGTATTTCTCGAAATCATC